>NZ_CAUJAN010000004.1:0-75000 GCF_963082495.1 Methanobrevibacter sp. V74 | reverse complement strand
TTTGTTTATTTACATACTTATAGGTCTTTTTCCAATCAGTATCAGACCATATCGTAGCGTATGGTGTTGTGGACTCTAAAACAATGTTGTTTTGAGCATAACTCAACTTTATCACCATCCTTTTAACAAACAAACATTAATAGTTTTATTTACACGTTGTCTACTCTTTGAAAGTTAGCCATGTTTCCATGCCTACCACAAAAGGGCAGGTATCCGTTCACAGTTAATAATTTCCCTGTTTTCCTGCTATCTTTCGATAATTAACGGCTTTCGCTTTTTCAAAATCCTCTACCACCTGAAGAATTCCACTTCATTCGCAATCCGCTTACCTAAAAAAAAAAGAGTCTTCTTTTAGGACTTCAAATGGCTTACCGGGTTAATCTCCCATCAGATACGAATAAGGTAAGGTCCGAACTTTACACCGGCAATTCTACGGGTTGTGCGTTATAAGCATAAGTAAAGTAATTGACTTATTTCCTAATTGCAATCGATAGTAGCACTCTTTATAGTGCTTTGTATCCTACCTATCGTCATTTGTCACGATGCTTGCATTCGTTCACTTTAATTAACCATTCTTATTCTTCCTCTAGCCTTGACAACACTGGATACTAGTGTTTCATTAGACATTTTGCTCATGCAACTTCTTAGGCTCGTTACCAAGCTAAGAATTTCACAGGAGGAAATCCCAACACAACAGGGATTAAAACAACTTCATACAAGAAGTGTTTCACTGATACAAGAGTAGGGAAAAAGGAGACCCTATCCCGTTGCACTTACTTATCAAATGCTCTTGGTAAAAAGACATTTTATATAGGAGTAATAAATATGATTATGCACGAAAAAGATGAGCAACTTTTAAGAAGCTTTTGTGATGAGCGAGGGCTTAAAGATGTTACCTATGATAGCTATGCCACCGCCATTGGTTTGTATTCAAGATACCATAAAAAACCATTCTACCAGTTGTTAGAAGAAGCCGAAAAGGAAGAACGTGAAGAAGTCAAATGGAAACATTCAAAATTGAGGTCAAGACTTCTTGCATTCAGAAACCATTTGATGAAGAAAGGTCATCTTGGAACTACAGTCAAAAATTATGTCAGTAGGGTTATGACCGTATATGAAGAAGGTTTTGATATTGAAATTGGTAAAATGCCAAAGTTAAATCAGAAAAATATCAAAAAGCCTATGCCTATTTCTTATAATGATTTGCCCGACAAGGAATTGCTTAGGCATATCCTGAAGATGGTCAATCCGTTGATGAAAGCAATTATTCTCTTCATGACCAGCAGCGGATGTGCAAAAAGGGAAACTTTAAACATTACCATTCAGGATTTCATTGAGGCAACCTATGATTACCATCACAAGGACAATATAGATGATGTTATTGAAGCATTGCACGGCCGTGATGATGTGGTTCCATCCTGGAGGTTAAGAAGACAAAAAACCAACAAGTACTATACCACTTTTTCAAGTCCGGAATCTACAGCAGAAATAATTCACTATCTTGTGATAGATGAGAGGGAACTTACAAATTCAACTCCTCTTTTCAATATCAGTTCCACTCACATGAACAATCCCTTCGGCAAAATCAACAACAAGCTGAACCTTGGAAAGGCAGGTTCATACAACCGCTTCCGTTCCCACATGCTGAGGAAGTTTCATGCAAGCCAGCTGTACAATGACGGTTTGAGCATGGATGAAATCGATGAACTTCAGGGCAGAGGAAAGGATCAGACCAGAACTTCCTATTTCATGGAAGACCCTTTGCGTTTAAGAGAAAAATATATTGAGCATATGGGTGCAGTCACAATCAATCTTGATGTTGAGAAGTTATCCATCAAATCTCCGGAGTTTCAGGCAATGGAGAGTGAAAATCAAAAATTGAATGCTGAACTGGATGGTCTTAAGGGCGAAATTGATTATATCAAAAAAGCTTTAAGAAATACGGGATAAAACCTTATTTCTATTTTTTATTTTTTTTACATTTTTTTAACTACAATTTGTCAACATGATGGCTCCATCATGAGTTTCGTATTGTAGGTTTTTCTAGTTTTTTTCATATTTTTTTGTTTATTTGTTTATAGAATTTTGGAAAAATACATGCCTTATATTCAAGTATAACATTGTAATAATTAAACGATTTAACATCAAAGGAGCAATAGTAATGTTTATATATTCATTTTGACAAACTATGATTAGCCATTACGAAGTGAGAACAATTTTTATGAGTGAGAACAATTTTTCACACTCGTAAAACTTTTCTTTTGTGAAGGCTGAAAATCAATATCTGGAGGTAAAATATCAAAAAAACAGGAATCATGAAAAAAATAAGTAGAATATAAGTGGGTCAGTAAGAAAATAGAAATAATTAAACACAGTCTGCAAACTTTGTTAAAAATTAATACTTTCCAAAACTTAACCCAATATCTAGTTTATTTTAAGGAATATATAAAGATTTTCAATTTAAATAAAGCAAAACTTATATTTGTTCCACAAAATATTGCGATTAAGAATGGAATATTGATTTTACCTACAAACTATTTTTATTTTCAAAGACTTCTGGCCACTTGAGTTTTAGACTGTTGATCACTAACTCCCCATGAGGGAAAACAGGAGACACCAAAAAATGTGTGAAGCAATAAAACCCCGGCCCAACGAAATAATAATTTTCAATAATTTCAGGGCACTTGAAGAAACTATCTCTGAAATTCAGGAATCGGAAAACATCCGAAATGAAAGAGAATTCTTCGAATCATACAGAATCAAGATAATAAGGCTTGATTAAACACGCAGACGAACTAAAAATTTAAGATAAAATCGGGAGTCTAAGAATAATGAAGGAACAAGAAATAAACGGAGAAGTCCATGTTTTAGTCCCAAAAAACATCTGGGCTAGAATATGGCTGGTATTTGATAGAATAGAACACTTGGGTGAATTCAAATGAATAGCTATTCACCTATTGCATTAAATGAGGTTGATAAATTATGACAACCTCAATTAATCAATTTGAAGATAATTTCCATGGCATTTTAACTCACAATGGCGAAATCAAAATTGCCAAAGGAGACGTTGAACAGGAAATCCTCTACATTGATGATGACGGTATCGTATTGGTCGATGGTGGAAAAAAAGCATACCAGACAATAATACATGACAAACTACTGTCATTAATTCAATATGCAACTGAAGGAGATATAGGTTTAATCAAATTCATAAGAGGAGAAGCTTTTATTGTCGGATTCAGGAAACACAAAAGGGATGATGAACATGGAAAATGCAATTCTTGAAATGCAAAGGAATCTGGATGAAGAACATTTCATTGCATTCGTATCTGCAGATGAAAATCCGTATTGTGCGGTAATGAAATCAGACGAATTGAATTTCCCAGATAATAAAACAGTTGTTATTCACAGAAATGGTGGAATGACTACAATAATCAATTTGAATTTCATTATTGAGGTCTGCATCAGGAGGTTTGGTCAATATGCCTAAACCAGCAAGATTATATCCAAAAGAAGAACCGATGGATCCCAATCCAAAAATGATTTTCATCGGAAGCATGATATTTGCTGTAGCCATCGGCTGGATTGGAATAGCAACAAGCACAGGAGGATTATAAACCAATCCTCCCAAAATTTTCAAGGTGATAAAAAATGGTAAAAGCAGAACTTATAGAAGAACCGCAGGTTTCTCAGGAAACTGAATTAGTTAAAGTTGATAATGTCCCTGACGTGGATGTGGCCATGAACAATGGGACGCTTATCAAAAACTCTGTAAAGGGTTATTGAATGACACAGACTATCAGGAAATAATCGTTAAAGAAAAAGATGAAGAAGGTAACTACGTTAAAGTGAAAAGACACTTTAAGAAAAAGTCAGCATGGCAAAAGCTGTCAAGAGCATTCAATGTTGATACCGCAATTGTTGACCGTGATTTGGAGCGAACAAAAGCCGGCAGGATAAAAGAAGCATACTACTGTGTTAGAGCAACTCTACCAAATGGTAGAAGTGTTGAATCAGATGCACTATGCTCCCGTTCTGAAAAAGGCAAAGACAAAGTGAGCGATCACACCATCATGTCTACTGCAAAAACACGTGCAACAAATCGTGCAATAGCTGAACTGATTGGAGCAGGTGAAGTGTCAGCAGAAGAAATGTCAGCTGAAAGAATAGTTAACCAATCAAAATTTTTAAGAGAGGACAATAGCTAATCCTCTTTAATATTTTTAGGAGACAAATAAAATGAGTTTTGAAAATACTAAACAAACCATATTTACAGGTACAGAATTAGATTACGAAGAGATTGTAGAAATTCCGGAAGGATATGAAAAAGCAGAATTAAGAGACTTTGAAGACGGAACCCTCTTAAGAGGAAGACCTGAAATGTCTTCAGTAACATCATACACTTTCGATGATGACGGTGAAGAAAAAACCGTAAACAGATTCAAACTCTACATCTTCCAGGATGATGACCAATTATACATTGAAATCAATGTCAATCTCAAAAACGATGGAGACCTTCACAAAAACATCAGAAAAGGAAGTGTGCTCTTTGACTTCATCACTTCAATCCTTGAACTTGAAAATGCTGGAAGTGTTGGCAAATCCAATATCCTCATAAACGTTAATCTTGCAGAATACCATGAATTCGTCAACGGATTATATGAAATGACAATACAGGTCAAAGAGAAATCCGGAAGCTATGTCTATTACAGTTTCATTGTACGTGACGTCCAAGTAAAATAGATGGAGCAAGAACAAAATGAGTAATGTAGCTGAATTACCTACTAAAGATACAATAACTCTCATTATCAACAGAAAGAAAGTAGAGAGTGTTACATATGTATTTAAAAATAAAGACGGTAATAAAATTGGAGAATACTTAAACAAAACTCCAGCTACATTATCTTCTCAGAGTAATGTCGCAAGACAGTTCAAACAGATTGTAAATCCCAAAGGTGACATGAATTCGAAGATTGTCAACAACCAGTTCGCAGAGGTAAAACAACTCCTGCAGCTTCACTATGAAAATGAGCTATCCGTTATTGAACTGGAAATAGCTGACAGGAAACAAGCCGAGCAGGAAAAGGATAGTGTTAAATTAAAGGAAGCTATCACTAAACTGCAATCATTGAGCCGACCTTTGATTTATATCGGAAGTATTGTTGAATGGTTTACAGCAGGTGAACGCAACAACATATTGTATGCATTTACGTATATGCAGGACAGATTATCTTAAGAAATCCGGTATCCGTAATATGTCTGGGTGAAGCAAGCAGCGGCAAGTCACATATCCGGGAAACCGCATTGAAGCTGATTCCAAAACGTTTTGTTGTCAATGAGAAAAAGATTACTGAAGCAGCACTCTTCAATCGTGCAAAAACAGACAAATTTTTCTATGACGGCAAAATCGTTAACTATGGGGATATGGGAGGAAACAATGACCATGACTTTATGGAAGAATCCAAAAACCTCATGAAGGAACTGCAGTCAGACGGTTTTCTAAACAAACCATTAAACATTCCTGACGGTGAAGGTGGATGGGAAGTAAAGGATCTTGAACTTGTCGGCAGACCATGTCTTACATACACTACAGTGCCTAACCATTATTTTGATGATCAGGAAATGAGCAGGAGCATTTTCATCACTCCAAGAATGGACAATCAGAATATCTTCAATAAAAGAAACAGTGCACTGGAATTCAAGCACGGCAAAAGCTACAAAATCCTAAAACATTATGAAAAGGAAGCTGAGCTAGTGCCATACATGTTATTGCACCTTAAGGAAGTATTTGAAAACATTGTAATAATAAATCCATATGTTTACTTTGTCATCAACTTCCTGAAGGACGCTGCTTTCTATAAAAGAGATTTTGATAAGTTCAACGGCATACTGAAAACAATAACGGCCTTGAATTACTATAACCATGAAGTCTATGAGGTTGACGGTAAAAAAGTAATTTTGACTAACATTGCAGATGTGCAGGAATTCATGAGCTTGCTTAAGCCATACAAGGAAAGCATATCTGCAAACCTGTCCCCTAAGGCAGTTGAGGTTTTAAACGACATCAGAAACAATATCGAAGACTGGCGAATGAAAAAGGATAGGGAAGTATTGGACATGGGAATTACAACCAATGAATACTTCTCACTTCAAAATCTTGGATTAAGTAAGGCATCAGTTAGGAAATACATGTATGAATTGGCAGACAAGGAATTTATTCAAGTAACAACCCGTTCCGGCAGAGCTAATGTATATGACTTGGCCAAAAGTGAAGTTGCATCAATCAACTATGACTTAAAGCACATTGACGATTCAATATATCAGAATATCTGCTATGAGATTGGTGAATGGGTTATAGACATTATGAAAGAAGATAAATTTGTTGAGGGGTTAAGTATCATGAACTTTGATGAAGAAGTTAAAAAACCAACATGGATAAGTAAAAAACGATAAAAACTGTGAAAACCATGAAAACTGAAAAACTGAAAAAACTATGTAAACTTTAAAAAACTTTCACAAAAGTTTTTATAAAAAACTGCTTACAATTGTTTTCAGGTTGATTGGAGAATTTTTAGTTGGAATCGGTAATTGCTTTTCTGATGAAAACCAATGTATTTCAGGATAAGGGGGAGGTAACTTTAACAATACTTCCCGCATACCCTGGAAAAATACGGTTTTTTAAAAAATCATAATATTGGAAAGTGATGATAGCTATTCTTTTTTAATTTAAAGGATTCTGGAAGCTATTTAAAAAAACCATCCCAAAATTTCTCAATAGTTTTTATGGTTTTTATAAATTTTTTTGATTTATTATGAAATCTATAAAACAACAGATAATCGAAGCCAAAAAGGAAAAGCAAGAAAGGGAAGATGAGTTGTGGTTTGTGGATTACTGTAACAACTGCAAAACAGGATTGGCTTTTAAAAATGATGTGCCTTGTCATCATCCATGGTACTGCTGGCATGAAGGCGAATCAGCTATTGTGCAGGCTGAGATTGTAAGGATTGATGAATATCGCAGATTACATGGACACGTCACATCACAGATGTATTGGGAATATAAGCATAGGGTGCTAGATTTATGTAAATAAATCTAGTTCGGATTGGACTTCTTTTTTAGTTAGGAGTGTTGTTTGTTCGTCAGTTTTTTCGCCCACTTGTTGATTTTCATTTGTTTTATTATTTTCCTTAGATTTTTTAGATTTTCTTGATTTAATTGGTTCAAGATCTATTCTGCCTTCAGCCAATTGTTGTAGTTTTGTTTTTGTGTCGAAGCCTTGTTGTATGACTAGTGTTGATAATAATATGCATAGATAGATGTTTCTTCTCATGGAACTCTGAGTATATGCGTGGAATTCACCTAATCCAAATGCATCTTTGCATACTTTGAAGAAATCTTCAATTAAGCCCCTTATTGGTTTTAATTTCTTCCAATTTTCTAGTTTTTCATATAATATTGTTGTTAACTCGAGGAATAATTCTTTATTCTCTTCTAAAGTATTTTCATCGTAAAATATATCCAATGATGTGGACATTCGCGCATCTAATTTTTCAATAGTGAAGTAAATGCGAGGAAATATGACTGCAACAACGTTATACTTGTTAATCGCGTTAATATAGTTTTCCATGGAGTAATACCCTTTATCAAAAAGAATTACTTGTCTTTTTTTGAGTAAACGCCTTCTACTCAATTCTTCTAAAACTTCATCAAAAATTTTACTATCATTTTTCGCACCAGAATGGATAATTACAGAAATGGGGCATAATGAATCTTTTTCTAAGACTAAAGTGACTTTAAATCCTATATAATAGCCTTTAGTGGTTGAAAAACCCATATCTAAATCTAATTTTTCAAGATGTTCGGGACTCACGTATTTCTTTAGAATATTAATATCACAAGCTACTGGAGTTGCATCAACAATCCAATCACTTTTACGATTCTTATTTAGCTTAAGGAACAATTTGAAAAAGCTGTTGCTAATATTATTGTATTGATTAGGAGAATAACGACTCAAGTATTCATAAACCTGTGCTTCACTCGGCACTTCATTCTCAATTTTTAAGAACCTTTTTAGTTTTTTATCAATGTTAATCTCATATATTACTCTAGAAACTGGATAATTATAGAATTTACTTAAAAAAACGATTTTTATACATGTAATCATCATTTTAATGTTTTTTATTCCATTTTCACTAAATATGTGTCTGTTCTTTTTATCATCGATATTTATAAATACTTTGTCCAACAATCTAAATTTACGGCATCTTTTAGTATAATTTAATCCAGGCAACATGTTAATTCACTAATAAAATATTTGTTGCTCATTATATTTAAAATTAATTATTAATTGATGCCGTTTTTTAATATAACAAAATTATAAATCGTGGGCTACAAATTTGAGTAAAAAAATATACGAAAATAAGAAAAATAATATCAAACTGAAGGTTATTTACAACTCAAAAATCTAGCACCCTATATAAGCAGTTAAGAAAAAGGCAACGTCAGTTGATATGGGAAGGTAGAAGAAAATTGTTAGATGGACAATGACATTATAGCGGAATATAAGTTTTATAAAATCTTATCAACCAAGAATCTTTTATAAACACGACCATTTTCTTTATATTGGTCTTCGCTATAATCTATTACGTGGATATGAGTTATAAACTCATCATAATTCCAATTGCGAATTGTAACAGAACGAGTAGGATTAAATTTCTCATCACCTATTGTGTAACTAACAACATCAAATCTTTCACACAAACCATCAATATCAGTTATAACATAAGTTTCGCTTATTTCATCATTATAAATTGGATTAATTGTAAGAAAATCAAGAAACTTTTTTACTGGATAACGAACATTTCTTGTTTCTACATACTCAATTTCATAAGGGGCTATTCTCATCTCTTCAGCATAATAACCATCAAATGTTTTAACAAGAATATTTGATTTAAAATCCTCTAATGTTGTTAAAGGGCTCCACTCCCAAACAATATCATTTATATCTTTACTTTTGAAATTACCGTCCAAATATTCCCTATACAAATAATATATTAGTTCGTTTTCTTCAAAATGTTTCTCTAATTTACTTAAGACTCGTTCGTTCTGATACATTCTTCGAACTTCTGGTTGTGTTAAATTTCCAACCCTTAAATGATAACTTAACTCTTTTAGAAATTCAACATCGTTTGAATAGAATAAAATAGACTTACCAGATACAGATTTGACTCCATAGCTTGTTCCTGCTTTAACAACTCTATGTTTGCCTGCACCAACAAAACCGTCTCCCCCTTTGGTTTCGTTATAGCCTTTATCGTAACTTTTGAATTTCTTAATTAAAGCAATTTCCTTTTCGTTTAACTTTTCATCAGGACATGTTTCAATGACTTCAAATTCAAAAACATTTCCATATTTGTCAAAACTATGTTGTAAGTGACTATTGTGGTGTATTCCATTTTTTAGATTATTAAAATGTTCTTCTTTTCGAAGTAAGGGATTTCTAATAGTTTGACCAATATAAATTTTATTGTTGATAGTATTTGTAATCTTATAAATGTATCCCATATAACCATCTTCATTATCCTTTTTTTATTTGTTGATTAATTAATTTTAGTATTTTGATTATAATGCAATAATTGTCATGTGGAATACCACTTATCCACATTAACTCTTTGAGTTTGAACTTCAGAAACTATTTTTTCGTAACCTCCAGTGAATGCCACTACACAGTCATCATGAATGGCCTCATTTGGATATGCAGTTATTTTTTCCAGAAATTCCATCGCCCATTTTTTCGTGAACCCGGTCGAATCCTTTCCAACAAGGAAAATTCCATTCTTTTGAATATCAGCTGAAACTCTTCTTGCACGGTCAATTTTGTTTTCTCTTGAGTTACCAGTGCCTGTAGTGAATCCTCTTCTGTTTAGTTCATCTATAATTAATAATCCGAAGTTTTTACCGGTGCTTCCGTCAAGTTCAATGTATTGTACATCTGACTTGTCACGTGCTGCAGTATTTAATATTTCATTGATCAGGTTTCTGGATTCCAATTGAAATTCATATGAATCCAGAATATAAATATTTCCGGACAGATCTTTAGCTAGCAGAACGCCGGCTGTAAAATCTGGATCACTTCCTTTCAACTTATCATCATTCAACACTTCAGTAGCTGCAAGATCCCAATATCTGATAACTTTAACGATTGGTATTTTCATGTATTCATCATGAGAAATCAAATGGAAGTCGGATTCGTCGAACAGCTGACCTTTAACTGAAGCATACCAGTTACCGTTCATTAACTGCTCACGTGTTACTCTATCCAATCCCATCAGGTATTCTTCATAATCTTTCCTGTCCAGGTAAACATTATCCAGATAGCTGGAGCTAATAAAACGAATTTGTGATTTATCCTGAATATCAGTGTCTATTTTTTTCTATGAATCTTTCACGAACCCATTTGTTCCCACGTTTACCGGGATTACTGGAGCACATTAACTGTGTAGGAAGTTTGTTGTCTTTTGTTTTTCTTACCCTTGACCTCATGTAAATGTATTTGAATCTTTCAAGCTGTGTCAGTTCATCAATTCCTATGAACTGGTATTCGGAACCCTGATATGTATCGAGGTCATTGATGTTTCTTAAATATCCAAAGGTTAGTGAATTTCCATTGGGAAATGTCCATGAATGTTCTGTTCCATTCCACTTCGGTTTGATGCTTGCATTATTTTGAACTTCATTTCGATTTAACCACTGACTTGCTTTATGAATTAAAGCTCCTTTACGCTTCAAGTCAGATAAAGTACGTCTCAGGATGAGGGCATGATATTCATTAACATCATCCTGAACATAAAACAGTGCCCTCATCAACAGACTTGTTGATTTGGAACCTCCTGCGGCACCACCAATCAAGACTTCCTTTTCTCTAGCCAGTATCATCTCGGCCTGCTTTGGAAATGGATTGAATGGAATATATGGATTCTCATATACGCACTTCTGAAGAATAGCTTTATCCCTAGCATCTAAATAGAATTCATTGTTTTCATCATACATTGTTATCATCAATTTGCTTTGCGAGGATTTCTATTTCATTCATTATGTCCTTTTGTGAGATTTCAATTTTCTTATCTTCCAGTTCAAGAACCCTGTTTTTGAACAGTCTGTCCATTTCATCCTTGAATAATCTGTTTTTGGCTTCAAATGCTTTAACTGATAATTCAAGATATCTGATTTTCAGTTCGGTAATGTCGATTAAATATCTGGCCAGACTTTTTTCATTGGCATTGTATCTTACTTCCAGGTCCAGCTTTTCAAAGTCGATTTCAAGGCCAACTGCATTTTTAGTTATTTTATCTAAGTTTTCCAAACCTGTTTTAATATCAGTGACCTGCTGCTGTAGAATTGAATCAATAGCTAAATCTATATTGTCCTCGTGAACGTTATTGTCTGTTATCTGTTTTTGTGTGATTGCCCTGTTTGTCAATGCGTCTTTTTGTCTTGCTCTTGGGTCTTTATCATTATCTGTTAGATGATATTTCTTTTTGAATCTTGAGAATGTTGCTCTGCTTACTTCAAGTTTGTGTTCCTCATCCAGCCATCTTCTGACACTTTCATCTGTTGCTCCTTGAGTTTTCATTACCTGTATTTCATACAGAAGTGTTTCCAGGAAATCTCCTTTGGTTATTTTTAATCCTGCTTTGAATTCCTTAAATGTTGTGAGTGAAACTTCACGTTCATATTTTTGTTTTTAGGAGTTCTATGATTTCCTTGTTGCTCATTGCCTTCTTGCAGCAGTTGATGATTTCCTGTTCATGCTGTTCTAAAAAATAATGGATGTCTGAATTTACTCGACTCATAGTGATGGTTCTCCTATAAATCCCTTAATTCTCTTTCAAGTTCCTGTTTTCTTTCTTCAATTAACTTGTATTCCCTTTGTTTCATAATCTTTTCATAATCAGGATTGTTGTGTATTAGTGTTATTGTTTCCTGTGCATCGCCGATAGCTATTAGCATTGCTCCAAGTTCGTATGCGTCCTTGTGTGTAAAAATAGATTCTTCTACTATTTTTTTGAGTGTTATTTCAACTCTTGCGCTGATGTTGGTTTTTTCAGGTAACATAATACATATATTTATTATGTATTATATATAAAATTTTATTATAAAAAAAATATAAAAGTAATAATAAATATTACTTTCACAATTGAAAAACAGTTTCTTTTGAAGAGTTATATACGTGAGATATATTTTTTGAAGCTATTCATCATCGCCCATTTCATCAAGTTCTTTTTGCAAGTCATGGATTTGCATTTCCTTGTAGAATCTTTCGAACTTGCCGGCTTCAATAAGATAAGCTGAAACTTCAAGAGCATCTCTATAGGTATAGTTGGACTCTTTGATAATTTGCTTTTTGTCTTCATCCATGTAGGATGATGTATTATTTATATTGGCCATAGCTATTACAACCTGTATATAATAATTAATATAATATTTTATTATTTTAATTATATAAAATTATCATTAAATGGCTCTTTCAAAAACTTTGTTGATTTGAAATTTTTTGATGAAAATTAGTTTGGAATTTTTAATTTTGTCTTCAAAAAATAGTTAAATTTAATAAATAGGTGGAGTAAAAGTTTTTATTATGCCTAATCAAAAAACAAATACTCCAAATAGTATTTTAGATGTTAAACAATATATATTTTGTGATTTTAATGATGGATTTGTCCTTTCAGATCCTCGTTTTGTGAAAATTTTTAAATCCTGTCAAAAGGCTCTGAAATCTTTTGATTTGAGTTTTAAGAAGGATGTTCCGTATTTTAAAATGAGTTTAGCTCGATGCCCTCATTGTGGAACTCGTCATGTAGTTAAATATGGTTTTACAAAAAGAACATTAGTATTTAAAGAAATAGGCAAAACTAAGGTGAAAGTTCAGCGTTATATTTGTAAACGTTGTGGTAAAACCTTTCAAACTGATTTAACAAGTCTTGTTGATAAAAACAGTAATTTTACGAATGAATTGAAAAGTAAATCAGAGCATTTAATTTCAGATTATCTGGGAAGCTTGAAAAATGTTTGTAAATCTTTTAAAAAATTCTTTTGAATAACAGTTTCACATCAAACGATTGAAAATTGGCTTTTTGTTGATGAAAACATTTTAGAATTTGATTTAGGTCGTTGCTCGGGATATTATGTCTTTGATGTAGAATGGATAAAAATCAATGGAGAATGGAAATATCGACACACCTTACTTGATTCAATTTCAAATTGCATCGTAGCCGATGCAATTTACGATACTGAAGATGAAAACACTGTTGAGAAGTTTTTAAGAGAATCTACAGTAAATAAAAATAAAATTGCAATCACAACAGATTTAGATAAAAAATATGCCTCAATTATACCAAAACTAGGTTTTAAACACCAATTATGTATTTTCCATACTAAAAAAAGTTTAAATAAACAATTAAAAACTTTTAAAGATAAAAATCTCATTTCTGACGAAGAATATCAAGAATGCCACAAACAACTGAAAATAATCAAAGATTTATTCGATTTAAATGATTACGATGAATTCAAAAATGAAGTACAATCTTTAAAATTTATCGCAAAGATGATTTTCATCCAGTTATTTACAAAATAATCAGAAAATCAATCACTCCTCGATATAAAAGCTTTATTCATCACTTAAAAGATAAACGAATTGAAAAAACAAGTAACAAAATTGAAAATGCCTTCCAAAAAACAATGCCAAAATCTAGAAAAAGAACATTCAAGACCAAACGAGGTGTTTTAAAACGAATCTATCGCAGAGATTTAATTTGGAATGACAATCGCAAAAAGGATTTTGAAAATCAACAAAGTTTTTGAAAGAGTCATCATTATCACTTTTTATTATATTATTTATTATATATTTTATTACTTATTTTATATAAATATTTATTATACTTCAACACTCCTAATTAAAAATTCACACATTAATTCTTCCATTAGACACTCCAAAAAAGTTTAAATTAATTATACTCTAATAGTTAATTAAAGTATTCAAATTATTTTCCCACATGGTGCACTATATGAAAAAAAGTGATAGAAATAAACCATGCCCCTGTGGCAGTGGAAAGAAATATAAACATTGTTGTCTTAAAAAAGACAGATATTTAAAAAATCTCCCTGATGATGTATTAACAAGATTAAAAGAGGAATTTTCAAAATATAATCAGACAGATTTAATTAAAACTTTGGCAGCATTATCAATATGTCCTGAAAACCAATCACAATATATTCGACTTGAAATAGCAACTCAAATAGCATGCTCCAATATTAATTGCGGAAATAAAATAGTCACAAGTCATGATTTAAACGAATTATTTTTAAAATATCTTCCTTCAGAAGGACCAATAGGCTGGTTAGAAGATTCTTTAGATACTTTATTTACAAATAATATCATATTTTTTAAAAATAATGTTATATTTAATGGACTTTCTACTTCTGACTATTATGTATTGCAAAAAATACTCAATAGTATCCATTTAAACTCTTCAAATTTTTCTGATGAATTCCTAAAGCATTTCTATCGTACTTCAACATTTATTCTATTTTTAAGTGATTATATTGCAAAAAAATCAGGTCACGGCCGCTATGAAGTTTTTGATAATAGATTTAGGCAAGAAATATTTTTCCCCAAGATTGATGAATTAGATTATCTTAAAAAATGTGTCACACTCAATGCTAATAAATTGAAAGAGTATATGGGCTTTTTCAATGTTGACAACAACATTGCTGATGATTTTATTATTGAAGTGGGTGACAATAATTTTAATAGCGTTCTATCAGTTGAAAAAGAATTTAAAGAAAAATTGAAAAGAAATAATATTTTCGAAGATTTTTTTAAGATGAATATGTATTCCGAATTTTCAGACAAAAATCCATTATTAATATCTCCTTTAATAAAAATTGAAAGCACATATATAATATTTCCTAGAGCACTATCAACTTCTCTTAGACATAACATTTTATTATCTCTTTTAAAATTTAATGAAAAAAAGAATTTTATAAGAAACTATCAGAAAGATTTATGGTCCAATATTTTATTTAATTTAAAAAAAATAATATTACAATTTGAAGATTTCAATTATAAATTACCTGAATGGGAAAATACAATATTTAAAGATGAAGTTTTTAAAATTGATACAGATAAGTTAGCTTATTGTATCCTCGTTAACGATAATTTAAAGAATTATGGTAAAAATGGACCTTGTGAAAGAATTGATTTAAAATATTATTCTATACTAAAAAATAGGATAGATTTTGTTATGAATAATCTATATTCTGATGAATCCATTGATGATATTCTTATAATTTTATTTATTGGCATGACTGGACGCCAACATTATACAGAAATACCAAAATATAATAATGTATTAATGATTAACTGTGAAGAATTTGAAATACTCGTCAATTCGGGCAAATATGATAGTTTGACTCTTTTTAAATTTGCAAATTTATTAGAAAGCAAGAATATTAAAGGAAATAGTTTTTTAGATAAATTCAGTTTTTATATTGAAAAAAATCATTCATTTTATGTTACTGATAAAAAAGAGGACATACTCATATATCTTGTCCTTTGAAGAAACATCAGAATATACAAAAAAATTAAGAAGAAAAGCAATTAAAGATAAAGACCCACACTTAGAAATTTATGGAGATAAATTTATTTTAGTTAATAAAATTAATGATTTTATGTATGCAACATCCCCTAATTTATATTTAATCAAATTAATTAATCAAAATATCTGGATTAAATTTGAAAAAGACATTGAAACATTCATTGCTAAAGCTATAGGATTTTGGATTTGGCAGTTTAGTGATGAACTTTATAAAGATTTGAAACCATTAAATGATAGACCTATTTTAATTTCATTTAGCCTTGAAGAAGATAATGATTTAGATTTGAATATTAAAATAACAAATAACATTAAAGAAAATTTAATTATTTCTAGCAATATATCTGAGGCAGAAATTAAGTTTAAAATTAGTAAATATTTGAAACCTATAGCAAATCAGAAAAATAATGAAGCAGACCTGCTTTTAATGGATGAAATTTTAAAACTAATTGGAAAGTTATTAGAAAAAAATAGTTTAGAAAATACATTAACCGAAGAACGCAGATGTGAAATTATCGATGAAAAATCACATTCCGACTTAAAGAAACACATGTTAATTTATACTTCTAAAGATATCAATAATATTCCTGTAAAAAATCAAATAAGATTATTGCAAGAACATAATGTCCAATCAGCAATGGATGGCTTAGTAAATAAAGTCCAATGTGAGTATGATTATAATCAGAAGTTAACTAAAGACCAATCTATCGAACTAAGCCATAGAATTGTTGGATATTATCTGGATTGTATTAAAAAAGAAATTGCGAAATATGATTGGGATGATCTTATCCAAAAGTTAATTTTAAATTATGAAAATATTCTATTTGCCCGGTCATCATTTAATAATGTATACTATTTTAATAATTATGATAAAGATTCTGGCGTTTTGGAAGAAATTGTCTATGAAGAGCATGAGTTAGATAAAATGGGATTGCCAACAAGGTTTTTAATAGAACTTTTATCTGCGGAACAAAACTTTAATAGCAAAGTAAAAATATCGAAGGAAAGCTTTGACCAGTTAATGGCTTTATCCAATAATTATATTGAATGGGCATTTAGCAGTGATTATATAAAATCTGAACATGTGGATTTCGAAATCACTCCTTTAGAATCCGGTCGTTTTGGAACTGAAACTAATTTAGATGATATTCTTGATACTTTTAGAACTAAAAGAACATTAGAACATATGATTAATCTTTCTATAAATATCCTTCATTATAATGATGGTGGAGAAAACCCAAGTGATGAAGAAGAAGAGGCATTCAAATCGGAATTTGGAATTAATTTAACGGACTATGCTGATTTTATTTCCATACTAATAAAATTAGCTGTAGATGACGAAAAAGATGTTGTTGTTATCTCTAAATCTAACTTAATAGATATTTTGAAAAGTGAGTTAGAATGGGAATATGAAAAATCAGTGAAAGCCATAGAAAATTTTTCATTAAGTCATCGCGAAAAATGGGATAATCCTCCTGAAGGTTATAGTAAAAACGATATCAATCCATGGGTTTTTAGAAGACCTTTATCTTATCATTTAAAACCTTTAATTATTAAAAATAATGAAGATGAAACAGTGATATATGGTTTTAGAAATGCTCTTCATTCCTTTTCAGATTTATTACATTTAATTTTTAAAGGATTATATAAAACTGATAATTCTTCAAAAAAATTCAAGTCATTTGTTGGTAAAATGGGGGATATAAAAGGAAAAGAGTTTAATGAAAGAGTTTTTAAATGGTTTGAAGATAATTTAGATGCCTCTGAAAAATTTTATTTAAAACAAAATGTGAAGATAGATAAAATAGTAAAAGCCAATCCAAAATATGGTGATATTGATATTTTATTGTTAGATAACAATGAAAAACATTTATTTTCAATTGAATGCAAAGATATTGAAGGTGCACGAAATCCTCGTGAGATTTTTCATGAAATAGAAAAATTTTTCGATAATAAAGAATGGATAAAAAAACACCAAAGAAGAGATATTTGGATAAAAAATAATCTAGATAAATTAGGCAATAAAATTGGGCATGATTTAAAAGATTATAAAGTTTTTTCATTTTTTATTGTATCCCAAGAGTTATCTATAATTTATTTAAAGGAAACACCTATAGATATACTTCCGTTTTCGCAAATAAAGAATGATGGACCAACTTTCTTAGATAAATATAATTAATAGTGCGTTGGTCATTTCATTTCTTAAACTATACTTCAACACCTGCATCAGTTACAATCCTCTCACCAACAGGCTGTTCTTCCTCAAAGTTACTGAGATAATTTTTATAGATTTCATCACCTTCAGAAGAAAGTTCCATAATGTATCTTAAAACATCATCTCTTGAATAGCTGAAGTAGATATCTAAACTTTCACTAATACCCATCAGCTCCAGTTGCATATTCAATAGCTGATTACAATACTTTAACACCCATTTCTGGTCGTTGGCCACATTAACAATAAACCCAGTGATAGCTGAATCATTAATGTACTCGGCAACATTCTGATTTGATTTTTCATTACCTGCCTGAGACTGAGGAGTTACAAAAGTTCTTAAAATATTATTCCTAAAGATTTCGGTTTGCCTTGTATAGTCAGACTGGTAGTTGTTACCCCCTAAGATTTTACTTTCAATTCCTGGAGGCACAATAGCTACATTACTTCCGGTAGTAGTTCCATAATCAGCATAAAGATTTTCCTTAGCAGTAGATGAAAGTTCAGTAATATAAGGTTGACCGTTTGCATCCATTGCAGGTTTAACTTCAATAATATTATCTTTGTTGATACGTTCCACTTGATTTCGTTCCAAATTACACTTGTGGTATATATCATCAAGGCAATTTAGGATAATGCTTTGAGCTTCACAATAAATTTCATTATACATGAAGTTAATAACATCTTCAGGTTCATACTTGACCGTTAATGTTCCTTCTTCAACACTAACATAATTATCAAACTCTTCAGGAGATCCAGCAACAATATCCTTAGGCATTTCATGAAGATATAGCTGCACTTCATTATCATCATTAAACTCTTTTTTTAATCCGTAACCGTGTGCACCTATTTCTAAAAATACAGGTTTAATGTATTTGCCAATGCTTTTATCCCAACGTTGTACAGGTTTAATTAGACCTTCCCCATCAACCATTCCACCTTGCAGAATATTTTTAGCAACTTGAGAAATGTCAATTTTTCTGGTCCACAAAATTAATGTCAATTTCTGCTCTTGAGATAATTTATTTTCCTTATCAACAAGCACCATATTAACATTAGCTTTATCAATTCTGTTTTTCAATATACCTGAAGTATAACCGTCAAGTTTAACAGCATAACGTGCATTAGCTATTGTCTTATTAATAACTGGCGGAAGCACATCCGGCAAGTCAAGGCCAGTATTTATTCCATCAGTTCTAGGTTGTCTTTCATCTTCACCCCAATAGCTGCGCTTGGTGTTGTACTGTTCCACCCTATTATTCAATAGTCTTGTTTTAATATAATCAGTAATTCCCATAATAATCATTTCTGGCTCTTTCAAAAACTTTGTTGATTTGAAATTTTTTGATGAAAATTAGTTTGGAATTTTTAATTTTGTCTAAAAATAGTTAAATTTAATAAATAGGTGGGAGTAAAAGTTTTTATTATGCCTAATCAAAAAACAAATACTCCAAATAGTATTTTAGATGTTAAACAATATATATTTTGTGATTTTAATGATGGATTTGTCCTTTCAGATCCTCGTTTTGTGAAAATTTTTAAATCCTGTCAAAAGGCTCTGAAATCTTTTGATTTGAGTTTTAAGAAGGATGTTCCGTATTTTAAAATGAGTTTAGCTCGATGCACTCATTGTGGAACTCGTCATGTAGTTAAATATGGTTTTACAAAAAGAACATTAGTATTTAAAGAAATAGGCAAAACTAAGGTGAAAGTTCAGCGTTATATTTGTAAACGTTGTGGTAAAACCTTTCAAACTGATTTAACAAGTCTTGTTGATAAAAACAGTAATTTTACGAATGAATTGAAAAGTAAATCAGAGCATTTAATTTCAGATTATCTGGGAAGCTTGAAAAATGTTTGTAAATCTTTTAAAAAATTCTTTGGAATAACAGTTTCACATCAAACGATTGAAAATTGGCTTTTTGTTGATGAAAACATTTTAGAATTTGATTTAGGTCGTTGCTCGGGATATTATGTCTTTGATGTAGAATGGATAAAAATCAATGGAGAATGGAAATATCGACACACCTTACTTGATTCAATTTCAAATTGCATCGTAGCCGATGCAATTTACGATACTGAAGATGAAAACACTGTTGAGAAGTTTTTAAGAGAATCTACAGTAAATAAAAATAAAATTGCAATCACAACAGATTTAGATAAAAAATATGCCTCAATTATACCAAAACTAGGTTTTAAACACCAATTATGTATTTTCCATACTAAAAAAAGTTTAAATAAACAATTAAAAACTTTTACGTTTAAAGATAAAAATCTCATTTCTGACGAAGAATATCAAGAATGCCACAAACAACTGAAAATAATCAAAGATTTATTCGATTTAAATGATTACGATGAATTCAAAAATGAAGTACAATCTTTAATTTATCGCAAAGATGATTTTCATCCAGTTATTTACAAAATAATCAGAAAAATCAATCACTCCTCGATATAAAAGCTTTATTCATCACTTAAAAGATAAACGAATTGAAAAAACAAGTAACAAAATTGAAAATGCCTTCCAAAAAACAATGCCAAAATCTAGAAAAAGAACATTCAAGACCAAACGAGGTGTTTTAAAACGAATCTATCGCAGAGATTTAATTTGGAATGACAATCGCAAAAAGGATTTTGAAAATCAACAAAGTTTTTGAAAGAGTCTCATTTCTTATATTTTATTATATTGTTTATTATTATAATTATATAAATTATATAATAAATTTATATTGTTATACAATATAGTTCGCATTTTACCGAACAATAATTATACAAGCATTAACATAATATTATACCAAGAAAAAAGTAAAATGGCAACAACCAACCATAATGAAATGTAAAGGCAATACCTACTGCCCATCAGATTTTATACGAATTTTTTTTTAAAAACTAAAAATGAGTTAACGACAAATATTTTAGGTTAATTGTAAATTAGAAAAAATGAGTTAGTCGAAAATTTTAAAAAATTAAATTTCATAAAATTGAAGAATTGTATTAAATTTATTGAAATAACCGGGTAGTGTAATGATGAGTAATGATGATGAAAATAAATCCAATGTTATAAAAATTATTTATTTTGATGAAATTTCAGCAACAGATTATTTAATTATTAAAAATGGTGGTATGTTGGATGAAATAAATAAGGAATTAGGTAAAACTGATAAAATTAAAGATTTGTCTCTTAAAGGAAAATTATGGGCTAAATTACCTTTTTTAATTGGAACGGCAAAAGCGGAAGGGGAACTCAGTTATGAAAATTATGAAGGGTAGTTTTATTCAAAAGACTATTACTAACTCTTTATTAAGTGATTTCATTGAAGAACTTGATGACAGTGAAATACGTGAATTCAACAATTATTCTATCAGACCATATCCCAATTCTTTTGCCTACTTTAAGATGTTCACTCCATTTTTAAAGATGTTTTCTGATAAGTTAGCAGACGGAATTGCAATCCCAATTGATATTTCTTCCATGGACAATGTCTTTGAAGGTGGAAAAGGATATTATGAGATGATTGCAGAATATGGTGAAAATAAAGTTGTTTTAAGATTTAATATTGCTTCTTTTAGAAATAAATACACACTTGCAGATTTGACTAAAATGGATTTAACCTATTACGGCATCCTAGTCGGTGAAACTGAAGAATATCTCTTAGATATTTCCAATGAATTAACACCTTACGAAGATATAGCAAATAATATCAAAGAATTAGAAAATAAACATGATTGTAATACAAAACTTAAAGTTTATGATGTAATTTTGGCGGGGGTTCAACATGGTTGAGATAAACATTTTCATTGGCCCTAAAAAAGCTTTTGAAGAACACATC
This sequence comes from Methanobrevibacter sp. V74, assembly GCF_963082495.1. Taxonomy (NCBI): domain Archaea; kingdom Methanobacteriati; phylum Methanobacteriota; class Methanobacteria; order Methanobacteriales; family Methanobacteriaceae; genus Methanobrevibacter; species Methanobrevibacter sp. V74. The sequence goes on along the minus strand of NZ_CAUJAN010000004.1, from coordinate 53,307 downwards.
CCTTCTGGAAATCGTTTGTTATTAAATGATCTTGTGAAAATTGTAGATAACAAAATAAATAGGCCTTTGGAGTATTTTGATTATTTAGTAGGATACTCTGAAAATTATTCTGGAATAAGTGAAAGCGCTATACAAAATTTTGATATGATTTTGAAAGCAGATGAATTTGACCAAATTTATCTTCAAAACCCTCCAGAAAATATTAAACGATTGATAGAAAACATTTATGATGATGTAACAATCGAAATTTATGATTATCCTAAATTAACCTCCGAAAAGTTTCTTAGGATTAATGAAAAGTTCAGTGAAAGAATAGTGGGCCAAAATCATGTTAAAGATGAGTTATTAACTTCATTATATGATTTACTTATGGGATATAATAGAAATAAACCTATATGTTTGCTTTTTTATGGACCATCAGGTGTTGGAAAAACTGAAACAGCAAAATTTTTATCTGAAATTGTAGGCGATGAATTATTTAGAAAACAATTTTCAATGTTTCAAAATAATAAATTTTCTGAATACCTTTTTGGTGGAGCTCATATGCAAGCGTCTTTTGCAAGAGATTTACTCGAACGTGAATCCAATATAATCTTATTGGATGAATTTGATAAAGCAGCTAATGTTTTCCATGATGCTTTTTATCAATTATTTGATGAAGGCATATTTGAAGATTCAAATTATAAAGTTCCGTTGAAAAATTCAATTATTATTTGCACTTCAAATTATCTTAATATTAAAGACATTAGAAAGAATATAGGGGATCCACTATTTTTTAGATTTGATAAAATAATTGAATTTAAAAAATTAAATAATGATGCTATAACCAAAATTCTCACAAATAAAGTTAATAAAAAATATGAGTTATTAAGTGATGAAGATAAAGAATTAATTGATTCCCAAGAAATTATTAACTACTTTAAAGGATATCTTCTGAGAGTTTAATTAATACTCGACAAATATCGAAATTTGTAGATGAAAAAATAAACATGATTCTTGTTGAACATTACCTTAATGAAAATTCTAAAAGTACTAAAACTCCTATCTCAAATAGATTATAAAAAGTTCCGTACCATCTCATCACCACTTTTATTATATTAATTATTATATTTTCTTATATAAAACAAGTAATAAAATTTTTGAAATAATGGGTAAAAATAAAAGTAATAAAAATATATATACTTCTTAGTTTTATATTATAATTTGAGAGCGAAAAGTAGTAAATATTTTGTATAGTATACGGGCAACAAAAAATTAATTGATTTTTTAGGGTTAGATGATCTATTGATTGTTTTATATTATTTTTTATTTATTTTAGGTTAATGCAAAGTTTTAAATTTGAAAATTAACGTTTTTTGTTTTATTTGATTTAAATAAGTTTTATGAATGATTATTTTTCAAGGTCATTTTGCATTCTTTTGGTGGGGGTTTATATTTTGTATTGTTATTTCAGTATATTGTCTTTGTTATAAACATTTTAAAGTGTAATAAATTTTCCAATATTGTAGATTTTATTGAATATTCTTTTATATATAATCATTCAATATATTGAATAAGTATTTATATTTTGTCATTCAATATATTATTAAAGAGGTGGATTATTATGAATCCTGAAAATGAAGATTCAATTCATGATTTTTTACAAAGTCAAATAACAGATACTCCTTTATCTTTAAACAATGAATTATCAAATATGGGTGTTAAATTTAACCATAGGAATGATTTTGAAGAAATAAAAACATTTATAGATGAATTCATTGATGGAAATAATGTTAATCGTTATATTGTATTGCCTGGTCTTAGAGGTGTTGGAAAAACAACAATCCTATTTCAGATATATGACTATTTGTTAAATATAAAAAATATCAAGTATGAGCAGATACTATATTTTTCCTGTGAAGAATTAAATAAAATAGAAGATTGTGACATCTATGATACCATCAAATATTATCTAAAAACATTTCACAACTCATCACTACAAACACTTGATGAAAAGTTATTTTTATTAATTGATGAATCACACTTTGATAAAGATTGGTCAATTTCAGGTAAAATAATCACTGATAAATCTAAAAACATATTTGCGATTTTCACAGGTTCATCAGCAATAAATCTTGAATATAGTGCGGAAGCTGCAAGAAGGATGATAAGATATCCAATAACTCCCTTAAATTATTCACAACACTTAAAATTAAAATATAATTATCACACAGACATTTCCAACAATTTAATAGATTTAGTATTTAATGGTAATGTTGATGATGCAATAATAAAAGAAAAGCAGGTAAATCAGGATTTATTAAATCTAAAAAATTATCATTCAATGGATTGGGATAATTATTTTAAATTTGGTGGATTTCCATCAGTGATGCATGATACGAATCACAGAAATGCATTTAAAAAATTATACTACTCAGTTGAAACTGTAGTAACAAAAGATTTAGGGACAATGAATAACCTGACTGCAAATACACAAACAAATGCATTAAGATTAATGAAATTTTTAGCGGAAAAATATCCTGGGGACATTTCACAAAATGCACTTGCAAATAAAATCAAAACTTCTGCGGGAACTGTTAGTACAATAATGGACTTGCTTGAAAAGACTCATTTGATATTTCACATAGAACCCTATGCTGGTGCAAATGCAAGAGCAAAAAAATCATGGCAATATTATTTCGCAACACCAAGCATAATGCATGCAATAAATACAAAATTTGGATTTTCATCAATAAACTTAACAGAATATGAAGGAATATTGCTTGAAACATTAGTCGGATCAAACCTTGTCAACCTGAAAAATAGTGAACAGTTCTTTGAATTCAGTATATTCTACGACACCCATAAAGTGAAAAAACAAAAGGTTGACTTTATAATAAAAAAAGATTTTGATGAAGTAATTCCAATAGAAGTGGGGTATGGTAATAAGGATGATAATCAAATTAAGGATGCGATAAGGAGGTATAAATCTCCACATGGAATTGTTATATCGGATACAACAAAAACAATTGAAAAAGTTGATAATGTAATATTCGTGCCAATAAAAATATTTTCATTGATGTAAAATATTAATTGGGAAATATTATTTATTTTCCCTTTTATCTTAAATGTGAAAGAATATTCCGACCTCTGTAGGTCGGAGATGAATTTCACAAAAAAAGGGTGTGTTTGGTAAAAAATATTACTTATCAAACGCTCTACCACTTTTTTTATATATTATCTTATTTATATTATTATTTAGTATAACACTTTTAAAAAATATCTTAACTATCATCATTTAGGTTGTGATTATTATTACTGAATTTGTTAATAAGAATTTAAAAATCCGTATTTATCCATCTAAAGCAGATTTTAATGATAAAGATGAAAAGATTGTTAGTATTAGTAAAATTGAGCAGATTTCGGTAATTCAAGGTTTGTATGGAATCAAACATTAAGTTTCATAAAATATTTTAAACAAAGAAATTATTAATAAAATATGGATTTGATTCACATATTAAAGTCAATAATACTTCATGCAATATCATTTTAGACATGCTGAAAGAAGATAATACTTTTTTAGAATTATCTGAGTCAAGCAGCTTACAGCAAACGCTAAGAGACTTGAATACAGCATTTAAAAGATACTTTAATCCTAATTTAAAATCAGCCCATCCCAGATTTAAAAGCAAAAAGAACAAAAAAGAAAGTTTCAGAATACAAAACAACAATAACAATGTAAGACTAACAAAAAACAAATACTGTGGTTCATATAAATTAAAATTAGTAAAATTAGGAATAATAAAATTCAAAACCAGCAAAAAATACAAAAAATTACTAAAAAAAGGAAGCGATAAAAATGACCAAACAGTAAAAATACAACCTTGTAGAAACCCTCTTCTAAAAAATTTGTATGGTTCTGTAAATGTTATATAATACATCTTTGAGTTTTGTTTCTTTATTCTGTTGTCTTGTATTTCTACTAAAATTAATGCCATTAAATTCTTCTTTTTATTACGGAAATTACGCTTTCAACATTCATTCTTCGTGCATTGACATCATGCCAGAAGGATTGTAGCGCTATTTAATCTATAATGTCCTGTTGTCGCACCTTTTTTTTAATGGTATTTGGTCGAATGCTCCTACTTCTTCATTTTATGCATTTTTCTTATTTCTTCGGAAATCATATGCCTTGTCTGCTAGTATGTAATAGGGGGTTTGTATGGTATTAATTGTCTAATTGAAGGTAATGCGAATTGTGTATCATGTTTTGGACTTTTATTTGCTGCGTAATTTTAGGATCATTCGTGTGTCAACATTTGATTGCAATATTGGTTTTTAATGTAAGCATTTTCTGCATTTTCCCCTTATTTTTGCGTAATAATGGTCAGCATAGTCACTTGTGTTCCTGTTCCATCCATATGGCAACTAATTTTACATTCTGATGGATGCATAAAAATTAATTAAGTCATTTAAATCTTTTAATTATGGTGTCTGAAATTCTTTTACAAAGAATTTTTTGAATAGTTGTGAAGTGTGGTAGCTTATTAAGACCTAGGAATTTTCTTATTTTATCCATAAGCTCCAAACATTCAATTATTTCGCGATAGGTTGTCTTTAAATAGGTTTTCATTGCTAAAATAGTGAATAATTGCGGGGCTGATTGTACATAATAGATTGCCTGTAATCACAGGAAATACTTTGGAAAAAAATCCATCTGGAAATAGTTTATAGGTCAATTCAACAAAATTTTAACAGCATATATTTTCATGTTTAGCAATGGAAAAAATAGTTTTTCTTCTTGAGTTTCATTTGTTAATTTTAAGTCCAAAATCCAAAAGGTTTAACTGTCTTGAATTCAAATAAATAATATGGAGAATATTTTATTTTTGTCTTCATATTAATATATATTCTCCATTTTACTATATATAGTTATTTATCGTATTATTTGGATAGTAGTAAGTTATATTTCAAGTGTAAAAAAATTAAAGTAATTAAATCGCTTAAAATTAAAATCTAAGCATTTTTGGAAAAATTTTTTTGCTAAGTACATGTTCAAGTGAAAAATAATAATGAATGAAAAACATGTTAAAATTAAAAATAAAGAATTTATATGACTTATTTAGACAAAACAACTAAATAAATTCGATGTTACCATAAATTTTGATATGGTTTCTACAAGGTTGATAATTTATAAGAATTTAGATGATAAAACTTTCAAAGAACGTGGGAAAGATTTTTTAATTAATTTTGGACTATCATCATTGCAATTTCTATTTTCGCAGTTATATGATAAATTTTCTAATAGTGGAGGTGCATTAAATGGAATTTCAATTTTATAATAAACATGAACTTAAATTATGTGCTATACGATGTTTTATTATTGGAATTATTATTATGGGACTTGGAGGATTAATTTTATTCCTCATTTCCCATAATTTTATTATTTCAAATTTTATAATAATTGGAGGAATTATTTCTTCAGCAGTATATTCCATCCTGATTTATTCCTAAAGAGATTTTATTGATGAAAAATATGGAATATTTGATTCTGAATTTTCTGGTTTTTCATATCATATGGTCATATTACTAGGATGTTTATGTATTGGATTATCATTTGCCTCATTTGGCATAGGTTTAGTTCAAGGAGGCATTTATTCTGCTATTGCATTTAGTTTAACCAGTTATTTTCCATTTATTTTCATGTTTTTGCGATTAAATGTTTATAAAAATGAAAATTCAAGATGGTTAAAAGTTGAATGTGAAAATGGAGATGCATATTATAAAAAAGTTTTTGGATATCATCCTGTTTTTTATTATTTAATTGGAACAATCTTTGTTATGGGACCATTAGGAATGTCTACCCATAATATTTTAAATTCCATATTTTTAAAGAGTTATCCGGTAAACATTGCAATATTTTATTTTATTTTGTCTTTTATCTGTGGTTGTTTACTGTTATCTCCAGATATTTTAAATAGAATTTTACCATTTGAATTAAAAACAATTGAAGGCTTAAAAAAGTTTTTATTTATTTCAGTGATAATTATTGTAATATTGATGGTGTCAATTATTTAATGGCTCTTTCAAAAACTTGTGTGATTTTTTTCTTTTTCATTTTTTTATGTTCCAATAATTTAGTTTTAGCATGAATCTTGTTAAAAGTCCTTGTTTTATCGTTCGTTGATGGAATATTTGTGTTTTCAAGGTGGTTTGTTAATTTTTTAAAGTTGGGAATGATGAATTTCCATAGGATTTTGTATTGTGAAGTTGTTTGGAGGGTATTTTTTTATCAATTAACATGTCACGTAGTTTTTTTAGCATCATTGAGTGTTTCTGCATCCAATATTTTTATAAATGTCTTGTTTTAATTCTGTTAAGATTTCTTTTTCTTCATCTGTTAGTTGGTTTTTATTAAAATAGTCTTTAAATCTTTTTATGTTTTGTTTCACGTGAAATTTGCAGAAATGATGTTTTACTTTTAGTTTATCTATTGCTTCTCGATATTCATGTTTTAAGTCTGTTTCCTATTGATATTTTTCTTTAGATTTCTTAGTGATTCGTTTAAGAATTGATAAATGGTCTTGTAATCTTCTGATTCGACTAATTTGACTGAAACTAAAGTATTCAGTTTAACGTCGAATAATGCTAAAAATATAATATCCAAATCCCATTAATTTTAACCCAAAGACTGTCAAATAAATAATAAACCATAAATAAGTCCAATTTGGATAGTTAAATTGATAATTTGAGTTTTAATAATATGTTTTCTATGCTTTGGTGTGAGATTTCGATGTTGTGTTGATTTTTTAAGTCAAATCGTATTTTGTGGGAGCCCTGCACCATAAAATTTGATATAAATTTTCAATACACTCAACAACCAGTAATGTAATATTAGAATTAGAATAAACAAGTGAAGATAAATTAGTATATAAAAAAAACTTTACCGCATTTTTTTGCATTTATATTTTTGAATAGTACAAATTTGTTCTCCAATTCTTAAAAAAATATTAGTTTCCTTTCGTAAGTTCCATTTTTAACAGCATCTTTTGATTTACAACTTGGATAAAATACTAATTCTATTTTTCAAAATAAGTTTTTTCCTCTTTTTTCCAGTCTAATATAGATTATCAGCAATATTTTTCACAACCAAATCGAGAAAGATCATCATATTGGCGGAATTCAGAAAAAACTCTGGAATAAAATCGGAAAGTTTATATTCTTTTAACTCCATACATTCATATGGAGCTTTAATATTCTTATTAGACATATTAATATTTAAGTTCCACCTTATATATTAATTTTACTACTTTTAAATTAAAAATAAAGAAAAAATTAAACGAAAAAATTTCATGGCTCAAAAACTAGTAAAAATTCAAATCACACAAGTTTTTGAAAGAAACCAAATCCTCCTCTAAACGTGATATAACAATGTTATTAATAATGATAATAATTAAAAATTTCATCTGGAAAACCCTTAAGTTTCTAGGAATGTTGCATTTTCAAAGAATTTATAATAAATGAAAATTATAATTAACTATTAAATTAAAGGTGATTTTTCATGATTTATACTATTGAGGAAATTAAACAGAAAGCCATACCTGTTGCTCAGGAATATGGTGTTGATAGTATGAGTCTATTCGGCTCTTATGCACGTGGTGAAGCAAAAGAGGATAGTGATTTGGATTTTTTCATTGATCGTGGAGACATTAAAGGTTTATTGGATTATATAGGTTTTGTTCAGGAATTGGAAGAAATTTTACACTGTCATGTTGATGTGGTATCAACCGGAATAGAAGATAAATCATTTTTAGCAATAATTAAAAAAGACGGAGTTCTGATTTATGAAAAACAATGATATCAGATATGTTGAAAAAATTATTGAATACTGCGACATTGCCGATAGCCTTTTGGATGAAGGAATTATCTGATATTCCAATCATCACAATCATTTCAGTTATCAACAAGCATGTGCATTGTTCAAATTGGTGAATATGTCGGAAGATTGTCTGAGGAATTTAAACAGGAGCATGACAGTATTCCATGGAAGCAAATCAAAGGCATGAGGAATTTCGCAGCCCATCAATATGAACATTTCGAATTTGAAGTGTTATGGCACACATTAACTGAAGAACTTACTGAATTAAAGGAAATGTTGCTTCCGTTAATTTAATGAACCTTCAATTGTTATCATGATTTTTGAAGGCCTAAGATTCCATTTTATATAAACTTATTTTTTTATCTGTGTTTTAAATCCGCATTTTTCCTGTCTTAAATTCTTGAACTTTTAATGAACAGTACGTTTTTATATTCAGTTCATAGTCTAATCTTTAATGATGACTGTGTAGTTGCATTCACGGGCACTTATGAAAAAATAGCTAATGAAAAGCAAACCAAGAGTTGATGTGAATAGATGGCATTCAACATAAATCAGTCTCTTTCAAAAACTTGTGTGATTTGAATTTTTACTATTTTTTGAGCCACGAAATTTTTTCGTTTAATTTTTTCTTTATTTTTAATTTAAAAGTAGTAAAATTAATATATAAGGTGGAACTTAAATATTAATATGTCTAATAAGAATATTAAAGCTCCATATGATTGTATGGAGTTAAAAGAATATAAACTTTCCGATTTTATTCCAGAGTTTTTTCTGAATTCCGTCAATATGATGATCTTTCTCGATTTGGTTGTGAAAATCCACAAAATGCGATTTGACTTAAAAAATCAACACAACATCGAAATCTCACATCAAAGCATAGAAAACATATTATTAAAACTCAAATTATCAATTTAACTATCAAAATTGGACTTATTTATGGTTTATTATTTATTCGACAGTCTTTGGGTTAAAATTAATGGGATTTGGATATTATATTTTTAGCATTATTCGACGTTAAACTGAATACTTTAGTTTCAGTCAAATTAGTCGAATCAGAAGATTCCAAGACCATTTATCAATTCTTAAACGAATCACTAAGAAATCAAAAGAAAAATATCAATAGGAAACAGACTTAAAACATGAATATCGAGAAGCAATAGATAAACTAAAAGTAAAACATCATTTCTGCAAATTTCACGTGAAACAAAACATAAAAAGATTTAAAGACTATTTTAATAAAAACCAACTAACAGATGAAGAAAAAGAAATCTTAACAGAATTAAAACAAGACATTTATAAAAATATTGGATGTAGAAACACTTGATGATGCTAAAAAACTACGTGACATGTTAATTGATAAAAAAATACCCTCCAAACAACTTCACAATACAAAATCCTATGGAAATTCATCATTCCTTACTTTAAAAAATTAACGAACCACCTTGAAAACACGAATATTCCATCAACAAACAATAAAATCGAAAACATCTTCCAAAAAGTATTCCCAAAACATATAAAAAGAACAATGAAGATAAAACAAGGACTTTTAACAAGATTCATGCCAAAACTAAATTATTGGAACATAAAAAAATGAAAAAGAAAAAAATCACACAAGTTTTTGAAAGAGCCAAAATTAATAAAAGTATAAAGTTCATTCATGAACTTTAACTTCCTTAAATTTTAATTAATGTTTAAAACTAAAATTTTTAATTTAATTAATAAATTTATTTTCTTTTAGATACAAAACAAACTGCTGAAAGAGCTAATAATGCTAAAATTATAGGATTTCCAGTATGATGTTTATTTAAATAGGATAATTGTCCATCCTCATTCCGATTATTATCGGTTCTTAGATTATCCTTTACTGAAGTAATATTTCCTGAATCATCAGTTTCGTTATCATCTATTGGAACAATATCATCAGTAATATTCTCCGAATCATCAGTTTCGTTATCATCTATTGGAACAATATCATCAGTAATATTCTCCGAATCATCAGTTTCGTTATCATCTAATAGAACAATATCATCAGTAATATTCTCCGAATCATCAGTTTCGTTATCATCTAATGAAGAAATATTTCCTGAATCATCAGTTTCGTTATCATCTAATGAAGAAATATTTCCTGAATCATCAGTTTCGTTATCATCTAATGAAGAAATATTTCCTGAATCATCAGATTCATCAACCATAGTATTTCCTGCAAAGACCATACTTGAAGTGATTATTACAAAAAATATACTTAAACATATTATCAATGTTTTACTTACTTTCATTTTTTCACCTCTTTCAAATATTTATGCATTATTGCATATAAATATTTTGGTTATAAATCATTCGGCTCTTTCAAAAACTTGTGTGATTTTTTTCTTTTTCATTTTTTTTATGTTCCAATAATTTAGTTTTAGCATGAATCTTGTTAAAAGTTCTTGTTTTATCTTCATTGTTCTTTTTATATGTTTTGGGAATACTTTTTGGAGGATGTTTTCGATTTTATTGTTTGTTGATGGAATATTTGTGTTTTCAAGGTGGTTCGTTAATTTTTTAAAGTTGGGAATGATGAATTTCCATAGGATTTTGTATTGTGAAGTTGTTTGGAGGGTATTTTTTTATCAATTAACATGTCACGTAGTTTTTTAGCATCATTGAGTGTTTCTGCATCCAATATTTTTATAAATGTCTTGTTTTAATTCTGTTAAGATTTCTTTTTCTTCATCTGTTAGTTGGTTTTTATTAAAATAGTCTTTAAATCTTTTGTTTATGTTTTGTTTCACGTGAAATTTGCAGAAATGATGTTTTACTTTTAGTTTATCTATTGCTTCTCGATATTCATGTTTTAAGTCTGTTTCCTATTGATATTTTTCTTTTGATTTCTTAGTGATTCGTTTAAGAATTGATAAATGGTCTTGTAATCTTCTGATTCGACTAATTTGACTGAAACTAAAGTATTCAGTTTAACGTCGAATAATGCTAAAAATATAATATCCAAATCCCATTAATTTTAACCCAAAGACTGTCGAATAAATAATAAACCATAAATAAGTCCAATTTGGATAGTTAAATTGATAATTTGAGTTTTAATAATATGTTTTCTATGCTTTGGTGTGAGATTTCGATGTTGTGTTGATTTTTTAAGTCAAATCGTATTTTGTGGGAGCCCTGCACCATAAAATTTGATATAAATTTCAATACAATCAACAACCAGTAATGTAATATTAGAATTAGAATAAACAAGTGAAGATAAATTAGTATATAAAAAAAACTTTACCGCATTTTTTTGCATTTATATTTTTGAATAGTACAAATTTGTTCTCCAATTCTTAAAAAAAGATTAGTTTCCTTTCGTAAGTTCCATTTTTAACAGTATTTTTTGATTTACAACTTGGATAAAATACTAATTCTATTTTTAAAATAAGTTTTTTCCTCTTTTTTTCCAGCCTAATATAGATTATCAGCAAAATATTTTTCACAACCAAATCGAGAAAGATCATCATATTGACGGAATTCAGAAAAACTCTGGAATAAAATCGGAAAGTTTATATTCTTTTAACTCCATACAATCATATGGAGCTTTAATATTGTTGTTTTTCATATTAATATTTAAGTTCCACCTTATATATTAATTTTACTACTTTTAAATTAAAAATAAAGAAAAATTTAAACGAAAAAATTTCGTGGCTCAAAAAATAGTAAAAATTCAAATCACACAAGTTTTTGAAAGAGACTTAATTTTCTAAATTCGCATATGGAATAATCGTGTAGAACATATGAAAATTAATCTAAGAATGATACTAGATACCATGAACGTTTGATTGCTATGAAATTGTTTTCTAAATGAAATAAACTTTCAGACTTGCAGATATTTCAAAATAACAAAAAAGACGGTATAATTCTTTCAGATGAAACAACACATATAATTGAAGATACAAACTGGAGATTGTAAAAAATTTAGCTGATTGATTTTTTATAATTTTATTTTCATTAAATTATTATATGAAAAATAATGATAAATTCATTTAATATTTCTTTAATTAAATAATATTCTCGTTTTAAGTATTTTGGTAGTGTTATTTTGAAGTATTCTTCGATTTTTATTGTTTGTTTTTGGTATTTGGGAGTTTTGAAAAGTATGTGGTGGTTTTATTGAATTTTTTTGTTGGGTTTTTTAGGAATTTTTGTGTATCTTCATAATTGGTTTGATTGGTTGTCTTTTTTCGAGTTTTTTTTTTGATTTTTCTAAAGGATGGTGTGCGTTTTTTTATGATGTGGAATATGCAGAGTTGATGATTTATGTATATTTTTTTCTATTATTGTGGGACATGCTAAATAACCATCAGTTACTAGTACTTTTTTTGGGTAATCCTTCCAGAAAGTATTTTAAAAAGATTTCTAGGAATTCTTTGTCGAAATCTTCTTGAAGCATTACTTGGTCATTTATTAGTATTTTGAAGGTTTTCTTCTTTTTGCGTGATGAATGAATCTGCATATGTTGATTTAGTGATTCATATTCATAATATCCAATTTTGGAATAATATTCATCATAATACTCATCAAAAAAGCTCAAATCATCAAGATGAATGGAATTACTGACATTTAGTTGATCATCATCCAAAAAAAATAGTCTCTTTCAAAAACTTGTGTGATTTGAATTTTTACTAGTTTTTGAGCCATGAAATTTTTTCGTTCTATTTTTTCTTTATTTTTAATTTAAAAGTAGTAAAATTAATATATAAGGTGGAACTTAAATATTAATATGTCTAATAAGAATATTAAAGCTTCATATGAATGTATGGAGTTAAAAGAATATAAACTTTCCGATTTTATTCCAGAGTTTTTCTGAATTCCGTCAATATGATGATCTTTCTCGATTTGGTTGTGAAAAATATTTTGCTGATAATCTATATTAGGCTGGAAAAAAAGAGGAAAAAACTTATTTTAAAAATAGAATTAGTATTTTATCCAAGTTGTAAATCAAAAAATACTGTTAAAAATGGAACTTACGAAAGGAAACTAATCTTTTTTTAAGAATTGGAGAACAAATTTGTACTATTCAAAAATATAAATGCAAAAAAATGCGGTAAAGTTTTTTTTATATACTAATTTATCTTCACTTGTTTATTCTAATTCTAATATTACATTGCCTGTTATTGAGTGTATTGAAAATTTATATCAAATTTTATGGTGCAGGGCTCCCACAAAATACGATTCGACTTAAAAAATCAACACAACATCGAAATCTCACACCAAAGCATAGAAAACATATTATTAAAACTCAAATTATCAATTTAACTATCAAAATTGGACTTATTTATGCTTTATTATTTATTCGACAGTCTTTGGGTTAAAATTAATGGGATTTGGATATTATATTTTTAGCATTATTCGACGTTAAACTGAATACTTTAGTTTCAGTCAAATTAGTCGAATCAGAAGATTCCAAGACCATTTATCAATTCTTAAACGAATCACTAAGAAATCAAAAGAAAAATATCAATAGGAAACAGACTTAAAACATGAATATCGAGAAGCAATAGATAAACTAAAAGTAAAACATCATTTCTGCAAATTTCACGTGAAACAAAACATAAAAAGATTTAAAGACTATTTTAATAAAAACCAACTAACAGATGAAGAAAAAGAAATCTTAACAGAATTAAAACAAGACATTTATAAAAATATTGGATGCAGAAACACTCGATGATGCTAAAAAACTACGTGACATGTTGATTGATAAAAAAATACCCTCCAAACAACTTCACAATACAAAATCCTATGGAAATTCATCATTCCCAACTTTAAAAAATTAACGAACCACCTTGAAAACACGAATATTCCATCGACAAACAATAAAATCGAAAACATCTTCCAAAAAGTATTCCCAAAACATATAAAAAGAACAATGAAGATAAAACAAGGACTTTTAACAAGATTCATGCTAAAACTAAATTATTGGAACATAAAAAATGAAAAAGAAAAAAATCACACAAGTTTTTGAAAGAGCCGAATTGATCACTTCGAAAATATTTATTATTAATGAATGGGATATACTTAAATAAGAATTCATTACCTGATGGTGATTTTTCATGGTGTTTACTATTGAAGATATTAAAAAAAGAGTTTTTCCCATAGTTATCAAATATGGAATAAATACTTTCAGCCTTTTTGGATCTTATGCACGTTGTGAAGCAACTGAAGATAGTGATTTAGATTTTATAATGGATAAAGGTGATTTAAGAGGTCTGCAATATGTTTCTTTAGTTCAAGATTTAGAAGATGAATTTGAGTGCCATGTTGATGTAATTAGTAAAGGAAGTTCAAATAAAAAATTTCTTGAAGCAGTAAGTAAGGATGAGGTTCTTTTATATGAACGAAAAAGATAAAAGATATGCTGAAACCATAATTGACTACTGTAATTGCATTAATGATTATCTAAAGCGTTTTGATGATGATAAAGAAATTTACATGTCAGATAGTTTATATAAAGATGCTTGTGCATTAGTTATTATTCAAATGGGGGAATTTGCAAATAGATTTTCAGAGGAATTCCGTGAAGAATATGATGGAATTGAATGGAGTCAGTTAATTGGTTTGAGAAATGTCACTGCACATAATTATGAAATATCGTTGATGATGTAATCTGGGAAATTATTCATGAGGATGTTCCTGAAAATTTAAAGAATATTTAGGAAAAATTCTTTTTGACTAAATTTTACTGTTCTTGGGTTAAAGTAATAAATATTTTGTAATATGAGTCTGTCCAATAAATAATTTTTTCTAATTTTTTATTTTTTTTATTAATTTTTTCATTGAAAATTTGTTTATTTTTAAGATTCTTTTATAAAAAGTAGTTAATTATAAGTATGTGAGAAGATAAATAGTTATTTAATTCTACAAAACCAGAATCCTCTCACAATTTATTTTTATGTATTTTGTGACACTTAAATGTTTTGGTTTTGTCAAAAAGTTTAGGTGTTTTGATATTTATGACTTTAGTTTATGATAAATCCTCTTGTGAACAGGCTATTTTTACATGTACCTTTTCTGGATAGAATTTGAATAACAATAATATAGTTTTTACAGTTAAAAAGTTAGTAAGTAATTTTAAACGTGATTTTCCATTATTCTTTGAAAGTGATTTTAAGAGTCATGGAAGGTCTAAAGAATATTATTTGGATGATTTATTGGGTTTTGTTGTCTATGGAATTTATAATAATAGATTTAGTTGTAGAAGTTTGGCTGATTGGATAAATAATAAATGATGAATCAGTTAATTATATCTTGAATGATAAGAAAGCTAAGAAATCGATTATTCATTTGTTTTTACAGGAAAACACTTTGTTGATTAATGCATTTTTTCATTACACTGTATTTTGGGGATTAATTTGGGTTTAATTGATGGTGAGTGCGTTGCTGTTGATGGAAGCATTGTTAAAGCAAATGCGAATAATTTCCGTTTGATCAAAATTGAAGAAATTGAATTTTTGCAAAATTTGATTTTAAATTATGGCATGGACAGATGTAAAAATAGTATTTGGTACAAAATCCACAAATATTTTAATAAAAATAAAAAACAAGAAGATATTGATGAATTAATTAGTGAAATTATATGATAATTTAAATAAAAATGCATTAATTCTTCTAAAAAGACTGCTTTGATTAGTAATGGACAATGAACTATATTCTTGATTTTCTGGATGTTTTAAAGGCAAATTAATGATGGAAAACACAACTTAGTTTAACATGATCCCGAATCAAGATGGATGAAAGATAAAAAACACAATATAGGATTAAATTACAACTATCAAGTTGCAATAGACAGCAAAAATGGAATGGTAGTGGGGACAATACTTAACACAGAGTGCTACAGACCACAATGAACTATTTAAAATGTTACATGAAATAAAAATAGAAAATGGGAATTAATCCTCAAAGTAGTAGTTGCAGATAAATGGATTATAATGGAGGATGAGGTAATAAAAATATGCATATGAGAACAATATAAAATTAATAATTCCAGACCGTAGCGAAAGTAGTAAAAACCAAAATATCTTCGAAGTACTATTTCAAGTGTAAAAAGCACTCCGAATCTTAAACAATCTCTCTCCAATTCCAAAATCAAAATTTTAAAAAATCACATTATTGGACAAACTCAAATACAAATAGCATTTCTATAAAAATTTCGAATCAACAATATTTTTAAAAGAATCATTTTATTCGGCATAGTTAAACAAACTCGTAATTGTATTTCTTTTTTTAATAGTTTTATCTATTTTTGCTGTTTCGGCACAGGATAATGCTACATCTGAAATAGGTTTAGATGAAAATACAACAATTGTAGAAGTTGAAGAAAATGATGACACACTGAATGTTGAAATGAATAAAAGTGAATTAAGGGGAGGTGGTTCGGCATTTGCTGATTTGCAAAACCTAATCGACATTACTCCTGATGGAGGTGCATTAAATCTATATCAAAACTATGCCTATGAACCTGGTGACAATGTGATAACAATTAATAAACCAATAACTATCAACGGACAAGGTCACACACTTGATGGTAAATCAGCTTCAAGCATATTCTGTATAAAAGGCAATCCAGTTACATTAAAAAATATAAGATTCATAAATGCTAATAACATAGTAACAGATTATGGTGGTGCTATTTACTTACAAGGATTTAATTGTCAAATAACAAGTTGTACTTTTATAGACAACACTGCTCAGCATGGGGGTGCTGTTTATTGGAGTGGTGATAATGGTGCTTCAAATTATTGTTCTTTTAACAATAACAATGCTAAGTATTATGGTGGTGCTGTATTTTGGCATGGTGCTAATGGTGCTTTAAGTTATTGTTCTTTTAACAATAACAATGCTAAGTATTATGGTGGTGCTGTATTTTGGCATGGTGCTAATGGTGCTTTAAGTTATTCTTCTTTTAACAATAACAATGCTAAGTATTATGGTGGTGCTGTTTACTGGGAGGGTGCTAATGGTGCTTTAAGTTATTCTTCTTTTAACAATAACAATGCTAAGTATTATGGTGGTGCTGTTTACTGGGAGGGTGCTAATGGTGCTTTAAGTTATTCTTCTTTTAACAATAACAATGCTAAGTATTATGGTGGTGCTGTTTACTGGGAGGGTGCTAATGGTGCTTTAAGTTATTCTTCTTTTAACAATAACAATGCTAAGTATTATGGTGGTGCTGTTTACTGGGAGGGTGCTAATGGTGCTTTAAGTTATTCTTCTTTTAACAATAACCATGCTAAAAAGCTTGGTGGTGCTGTTTGTTGGAATGTTAATAATGGTAAATTAAGTGGTTGTCTTTTGTTAATAACTATGCTGATAGTAATAAAGGTAATGCTATTTATTTTTATAAATCAAGTGCGATTTATAATTGTATTTTTAGTATTTATCGTCCTAAAAAAACAGCTACTGTTAATGTTAAAAATTTAATTTACGATGCGGAGACTAACTATCCTGTTGCATACTATAAAAATGGTATTAATATTGTTAATGCTTTGTTAAATAATGGTATTACTTTTAATAATTTACACAATGGAAAAAATACTATTAAAATGGTATTTAATGGTTTTTCAAATTACATAATTATAACTGGTGATACTTATTTAAGGGCTAAAAATATTCTAATGTTTTATAACGACGGAACAAAGTATAAGGTTAAACTAACCAACTACAAAGGTAATCCTTTAGTTAATAAAAATGTTAAAATCACAATTGCAAATAAAAACTACTATGTGAAAACCAACAAAAAGGGTTATGCAATTTTACTTCTTAAACAAAAACCTGGAAAATACTTAGTTATCACCAGATTCAACGGAGATCGTGACTACGGATCAAGTTTATATAAAACCACACTAAAAATCATAAAATCTCCAATAACAGAAAACAAAAACATGATAATCTACTTTTTAGGAGGAACATTTAAAGTAAAAATAATCAAACTAAACAAAAAATCTGTAGGGGCTGGAAAAACAGTTAAATTCACCATTGACGGTAAAACATACACTAAAAAAACAAACAAAAACGGATACGCAAAATACGAAATCCTACAAAAATCTGGAAAATACACAATAACCACAAAATACTCCAAATTCAAACAAAAAAACACAATCAAAATCAAACCAGTACTAACAGCCAATAACGTAGTCAAGAAAAAAACAAAAACAACAATATTCAAAGCCAAACTAATAAAAACAAACGGAAGAGCAAACCCTAAAAAAACAATAACATTCAAATTCGAAGGAAAAACATACAAACAAACAACAAACAAACACAGAATCGCAACACTAAAAATCAAAAACTTAAAAATAGGCAAATACAAAATATACTCAAAATACAAAAAATCCACAATAAAAAACACAATAATAATCGAAAAATAAGGAACCCAAACTCCTTATTTTAACTTTTTTTAAAACTTAAAAAATTATTCAATATTAACAAAATTGTATGAATACTCATAAAAAATGAATTCAAAATAAATCTTAACTTAACAGCATTGTTTTTGTTCATAAAATATATATAAAGCTTACAAAAATTCAAATTCAATCTAAACATGATATAACTATGTTATCAATAATGATAGTAATTGAAAAATCCATCATGAACGCCCCTTCTTAAGTTTCTAAAAATGGGAATTATGGTGCTAAAAAGTTACTATTGCTTACAATTTTCATTCAACAAAAATATCTAAAATCAGTTACAGCAGTAACCTCCTAATCCATCAATTTCTTTAATAATATCTTTGAACATGAATACGGATTTAGATTATCCAAACATATGCCATGGGTTCCATTACAGCAAATTCCATCAACAAACAAGTTATTTTCTTGATTGACATTTAATTAAATAATAATATATTAATAATACAAAAAATAAGAATTTTTAGAAAAAATTAAGTTGACGACATTTAGAATTTTTCTAAAATTCTGGCATATACGGCTTTTAATTCATCATCTGATTTTTCATAAATTCTTTTTAGGATTAATTCAGGGGTACTTTTTGCAAGGAAGTTCATTTTAGGTGTTCTGTCAACTATTAAATTATAGTCTTCATCTAATCCTTTAGCTTCAATTCCATCTACTCTAATATCTGTGTAGTTCATTAATTCTCTTGCCATGTGAGTAACAATCACTCCATAAGAATTAGATTCTTTAATCATATCAATAAATGTGGATATAATTTTAACAGCTGCTTCAAGTTCTGTTATTCCTTCAAGTTCATCTAATAATACTAACTTTTCACTATTTGTGGTAACGATTGGTATGAACACATTTAGGAATGATTCAAATGCTCCAGCATCTAGAGATCTTTTCTTTGAGAAGTGGTAAATCTCATGGAATAATTTTATTTTAGCTTTATCCGCACTTACAGGAAGCCCCATTTGCGCCATTATTGATATTTGAGTTAGGGTTTCTAAAAGTGTTGTTTTACCTCCACTGTTTGCTCCTGTTAGAAGTGCAATATTTTCTTTTTTGCTTAATTCATAATCAATATTTTGCACATGATCTTTATCTTTTTTAAGTGCCAATTCTAAGTGTATTGCTCCTGTTAATTTTATTTCATCACTGAATTCTGGCTTACATAAATCATATTCGTATGCAAAGCTTCCTAAACTGAATTCATAGTCAAATTTGATTGTATCGTTTACTTCTTTGATAGCTTTTTCTTTTATAGAATTTAATTCAATTGCGGCTGTTTTTTTAATGTCGAATATGTCGTTTTCTTTTTTAGATGCCTGTTCAATGGTTACTCTTTGAATTTCTGTTTCATCAATTTGAATTGGATATGTTCTAAGGTATGGATCAAAACTTAAACCAGTTTTCTCGCGGATAATTTCCTTACGTTTGTTTATAATTTCATCGAATATTTTGCTAATTTTTGGTGGGAAGTTATTGTTTAATAAGTTGAGAATTTCACCTCCTTCAAGGTCAACTTGTTTGATGGATTTTTCTAATTCTTCATCCATCTCCTCTTTTAGAGAAAGTACAAGTTTTTCAATATCCACTTCACGCTTATCAATAATGTTCAATTCATCAATTAGTGGAATTATTTCTCCTAAAACACTTTCATTATTTCTAATCTTTTGTATTTCATAAACTTTGGAGAATAATTCTTTATTTTGGATAAAAAAGTTTATGATTTTTTCAGGAATAATTTCATAATCATTTTCATCAATGTTTATCATAATAAGGTTTGGCATTCCTTCAAAATCAAGTATTCCTTGAGAATAAACATAAAATACTAGATCATAATTCAATAATTCCTCTTTTAGTAGTGGGGAATCACTAGCAGTTATGATTGGGTAATATTGATTCAATCCTAAGTCTGTAAGATATGAATTGTCTTCTTCACTTTCAACAATAATGGCTTTACTTGGGTCATATTCCGGTTTTACTTCTTCAACTTCTTTTAAATTTTTCATTAATCCTCTTAATTTAATAATTGGAAGTTGTGAAACATGCTCCTTTGCGGTCATTACAAAATTAAGGTTTGAATTAATTTTATCAATATTTTTTGACGGTGAGAGTAATAGGATTCTATTTTTAGAATAAGAAGTATTAGAATATGCCAAAATCTTGTTTATAATATCTTCATAAATCTCCATTGCCCTATCACTTTTTATAAACTGATATTCAGGGTTATTCAGTAGTTGATTCATTATTTCAATAGCTTTTCTTTGGCTTATGCCTTCAATATTCGCTATTTTTTCAACATCAATATCTTCAACTATTTTTTGGAGTTCCTCTTCTCCTCCAACACTATTGATTATTTTTTCAGAGATTTTATCTCCAACGCCTTTAATATTTTGCAATGTAATTCTTTCTCCACACATTTTACCAAACCTTTTTTGTAAATATAGTATAAAGTTGATATGTTATTCTAATTTGCCAAGAGCATTTGAAAAGTATTTGTGCAACAAGCTAGGATCTATCCGTTAAAATCGGCGAAATTTTATTTCAATCCTCTTTATGATGAAATTTTCCCCATTGAAACTCATAATCTGGTAATTGATTATGGGTTCATGATATATGTCCAATTAAATATAAAGCATTCATCATATTTATAGTAGGGAAAGAATGAAAAAAGGTTAATGAAAGCGAAGAATTGTAGTCTTCGCAAAACAAGACAATAGGGGGAATGCGACGTTAAATTTATTTAACTGCTGCTGAACAGCAAATTCATAGAAATCATCAATAAATATGTGGTTGTTTTGCCGTAACCTTACAGTAATTTGCCTGAGCAGTGATGTAACATTATTAATTCGATATGAAGCAGATCAACTTTTTAGGCCTCACAACAATTTGTGAGTAAGCGAATTGTAAATGAAGTCTAAATCCTTAGAAGATAAAGGATATCAGGGAAAGTGAAAGCCATTAAATGTCAAAAGACAATAAGGAAATAGGAATAATGACTATAATGGATACCGTGCCTTGTGCATGGCATGGATAACATGGATGGCTTCTGTTGGTGGAAAAAGTGAATATAAAATGAATAAAAATCATTAATTCAAATGATTGGTGATGGAGGATATATGCTCAAAACAATAATGTTTATGTGTCCACAACACAATACGCTACGGATTGGGTCACTATCAACTGCTACAATGTTGAGAAGTAGGATGTAAGTTAAAGTTCTGCATTGTCAGTGTCTTCGGAAACGGATACATACGGTTCTTAAGAGCGTGCGAACGAGCAATCGTCCAATATTATCTGACTTAATAATTGGCTGGTGTATTTTTTGGGGAATATTTTTCTAATTCTTGTTTGAGGATATTCCCAGTTAATGCTTCCTGATAGATATTTACTATTTTATAATAAGAATCCTTCCTATATCTTCCATCTATTGAGAAATTGCAATAACCAAGATTTTTCAAGTGATCTATTTCGTCTATAAGTGATAGGTCCCGTTCATTGAAGATAATCAATTCTTCTGATGAAATACTTTTATGAATTGGATGCTTGTTCTTTTTTTCATCAATTAAATAATTTTTATAATCTCTTTTACTTTCATTTCCATATAAAATCGGATATCGTGTTTTCATTAACTCAACACGTCCATGAACCAGTATTTCAACTTTATTGGGGTTCATGCAATATTTGATAATCTCTTCATAATCTTTTTTGCGAAGTTCTGGTGAAACTGTTAATATTTTATAGTTCTCAAGACTGTTGATTGAGTAATTATTTGCAATGTTCATTGAGTAGGAAGCATATTCTCCATTAAAGGAATTGCTCATGATTGGAATGGTGTAGTGCATTTTGTTTAATATTCCTCTTACTTTATTCAATGCTTTAATAAGTTTATCGTGAGCAATATCCGGCCATTTCCAAATCAATTCATAATTTTTACCATTTGCAATTTCAATAGCTTTTTTAATAAAATTTACAATGTAATTAATGTTATAGTTTCCATTTTCAAGGGATAATGAATCATCTTGGGGTGGAATTTCCAGATAAACTCTTTTAACTCCTGTGATGTTTTCCAGGTGCTTTAAATTATTGGTATAGAATGAAAAATTAATTTCTGCTTCTTTTTGATTGATTTCCTTTTTATTTAATCTAATGGTCTCTGGTTCATGTTTATATGAGTCGATTACTTCATTTTCTAATTTTTCAAATAAATTTCTTCTAAGTTTATTAATTTTACTAATTGGGATGAATAATGTTCCATCATAGTTAATATTGATTTGTGCAATTTCAAATGGATATTTATCCATTTTTAATAATTGGTTTTTAATTGTATCTTGACTGATGCTCTTTTTTAAAGGTTTTTCAAATGGTGTATTTCCCATAACTTCACAAGTCACTTCTTTGTGGTTTGCAAGGGTCAATCTTGCTTTCAGGACAGGATATTTATTTCTTATAGAAAACGTCAGCATCAATTTTGATTTGACATAACTTGAACCTTTATTCTCAATTTCTTTAACTTTTTTCGATAAATTGTTTTTCTTTGTTAGGTATACATCAGATTCATTTAAATTAAAGTCTGCCTTTTTATTTTGCCATACTTTTTTAACAATCAGCACTTTATTCTTACGGGTCAGGTCTTTTACAGGTTTATTTTTACCTTTTTGGAAATGATTCAAGGTTGTTATTAGGGGATCTTGTGATATCTCAAAACCATAATCGTCATTATTTTTAACTATCAGTAATCCGTCCCCTTTCTCAGGCATAGTTTTGATATGATCATTCATACGTATTGCAAGTTGATTTTCACTGCTTTTAATTACACGACCTATTTTTAAACCGATATGGCCTGCACGTATGCTTCTTTTAGATTTATTTAGAAATTGCCCTTCATTAAATCCTCTATTAAATACCAAATTAATTTCTTCAGAAGTGCTTTCTTTTCCACTTTTTAATCTATTCAATGCCTTTCTATAATTGCTTACAACAATAGTCAAGTATTCCTTTGACCTCATTCTTCCTTCAATTTTAATGCAGCGAATATCTAACTCAGCAATCTCTTTTAGATGGTTAAACAGGTTCAAATCACTTGGAGATAAGTAATAATCTTGTTTTTTCATACCTTCAATTAGGTATTTTTGACGGCAAGGTTGGGCGCAGGTTCCTCTGTTTCCGCTTCTTCCACCTTTAAAACTACTCATTAGACATTGTCCGGAATAGGAATAACATAATGCTCCATGAACGAAAATTTCAAGTTCCATATTTGTTTTAAGATTTTCAATTTCTTCTTTTCTCATTTCTCTTGGAAGAACAACTCTTTTAATTCCTTTACTTTCAAGATAATCTATTTTAAGCTGATTTTCACAAGTCATTTGTGTTGAAGCATGAATTTTCAAATTTGGTAAGTGTTTTCTGATCAGCTCAACTAATCCTAAGTCCTGTACCAAAACAGCATCTGTCCCCATTGCATATAGCTTGGCTAAATAGTTTATAACATTTTCAAGTTCGTCTTCCTTAATTAATGTATTGACAGTAACATAAACTTTAACATTATGCATATGTGCCATGTTTACTGCTTCCTCAATTTCATCTAATGTGAAGTTAGTCGCGTATTTGCGGGCACCATAATTCTTTCCAGATAGATAAACTGCACTGGCACCGGCATTAATCGCAACTTTTAGATGATCCATTGACCCAACAGGCGCAAGTAATTCAGGAATTCTCATGTAATCTGCCCTCAATATAATTGCCTTTGTTAATGTAGGATTGTGAGAAATCCATAATTTGGTATTTATATTTACTTAATTCCTCTGGGTCTTTATTTTTAAGACTTTCAGTATAAATTGATAAGATTTGAGAAGTATATTTCTCATTTGAGTATCTGCAATCTAAAATTAAACAGTCAAGACCCATTTCTTTAATTTCATTCATCTCTTCAATTAAACATAAACAATCCTTGTTGATAATATGGCTTTGTCGGTTATAGTCAAAGAATACTTTATATTTGAATTTTTTTCTTTTTTTATCTTCTAAAGTTGCATAATCAGAATCATTTGAAATAATGAAATCTTTTCCATCATTTAAATTGGTGAAATCGTCCTTACTTACAATCACTTCCAAGTTTCCATTAACAATCATTTCCAAATCAATATTCTTGTCATGATTTTTAAGCACGATTTGCTTGATTTCCTCACCTGAAAGTTCAGATGATAAGATTAATGATTTAAAATTGGATGCATTCAGATTATGCACACAGAAACTATTCCAAACATTCAAATTGTGATTTCCATAAATTGGACAGTCAAATAGGTCATTCATACCTGGAAAATCCCCCATTACAGAAACAATGATTCCTTCATTTTCAAGTTCCTTAATGATTTCACTACATTTAACGGCGTCTTCTTGTGTTATGAAGGAGGATAAAACCCAAACGAATTCTGTTGGAGCCGCCATCAAACTGCCTTTCTTTAAAGTTTCTTTTATATTTTCAAAGTAATCTTCAGGGTTGTTATAGTGACAATTGCCATCAAAATAAATTCTTTTCAAATCAAAACCAGAAGCGGATCTGATTTGTGCGATATCATCGATAAATATTGATAATTTCGGAGTTTTCTTTTTAATTTTGCCGGGATTTTCAGTATAATCTTTGAAAAATTTAGTTAAATCTTTACGAACCGCCTTTATGGATTTTTTATTAGGTGTGTAGTGATTTAATAATAATTCAGTTGCAGTATCTAGGATTTCGCGCCTTATCTGATTAA
Organism: Methanobrevibacter sp. V74; assembly: GCF_963082495.1. Lineage (NCBI taxonomy): Archaea > Methanobacteriati > Methanobacteriota > Methanobacteria > Methanobacteriales > Methanobacteriaceae > Methanobrevibacter > Methanobrevibacter sp. V74. Next base: position 28,264 of record NZ_CAUJAN010000004.1, on the reverse strand, counting down.
TTTCACCTAAGGGTATGAAAATATCATTGGGCATATTGTTAAATCGGATATTTCCAATATAAAATGGGGTGTTGCCTGTCCTTTTCAATTGTTTTTCCATTACCTCTTCAGTCAATGGCTTGTTTTTAGCTTTTTCAAATTTATCAAGTGTTTTATGTCTGAAATTAATTAATTCATCATCAAGGTGAAATTCGACCTTAGTATAAAGGTTTAAATCCTCATCCCAAGTAAGGGACAATTCAATAGCAACATTGTTTTTAATTGTTTCTTTTTCAAACTGCTTTAAATATTCGTGGGTTGATTTAGAATAGCTAATGAATACTTCAGTTCCAACTTTAACAAGACGTGTAGTGTCTATGATTATTTCATTTTCATCTTGTTTTATGATGTTTTCTAAATATATCCCTTTGATTTTTCCATTGTATTTAAAAGCAATTCCATCTCCTGGTTCTAAAATAATTGGAATTTCTTTGTTTTTAATTTCAATTGTAACTTTAGTGTCTTCAATGTTTACAATATCTCCGATATATAATCCTTCATGACCAGAATGGCCTCTTCCCATTACCTCTCCAGGTTTATCCCCCAGCATATATCCTTCGGTAAATTGACGATTGAAAACAAGGTGCAGGTCTTTTTTATAATCTCCTGAATTTCCATCAATTATGTTTCTGTAACTGTTAACAATTGTTCCGATGTAGTCTTTTGATTTCATACGGCCTTCAAGCTTTAAGGATTTAACTCCTGCATCTGAAATATCAGTTAGGTGATTATATGTTGCAAGGTCATGTGTAGATAATAAATAACCATTTCCAATATTGTATCCTCTGTATTTTAGACGATATTCTCGCCTGCATGGTTGGGCGCAAGCTCCACGATTGCCGCTTCTTCCACTGTTGTATGAGGACATGTAGCATTTTCCACTAACACAATAGCATAATGCGCCATGTCCAAATACTTCAATATCCATGTCAATATGGTCTTTTTCAAGTTGGTTTTTGGTGTTTCTGATTTCATCAAGTGTGACTTCTCTTGGAAGAACCACTCTTTTAATATTGTTCTTACTGGCCCATTTTATTGAGGAATAATTATTCAATCCCATTTGTGTTGATGCATGAACTTCCAAATCCGGAATAAATGTCTTTAAAAGCCAAATTAATCCTAAATCCTGTACAATAACTGCATCCACTCCAATTTGATATAATTTAAATAAGTATTTTAACACATCAACAACTTCAAAATTGTTTATTAATGTGTTTACAGTTACATGGACTTTGCTGCCATTTAGATGAGCGTAGTTAACTGCTTTTTCAATTTCTTCTATTGTGAAATTCTTAGCATATGCTCTAGCACCATATTGTTGGCTTGCAATGTAAACTGCATCAGCTCCCGCATTAACTGCAACCACTAATACATCATAAGACCCTGCCGGAGCTAATAATTCTTTTAAAACCATTTTATTTCTACACCCTGATTGATTTGTTCATTTAAGTTTTTGTACTTAATTATATATTAAATTAAAACATAATCTATTTTATGTATATAGTATTTGAGGGAATTGATGGAGCTGGTAAATCTACTCAAATCCAATTATTAAAAGAATGGCTTGAAGCAAATGGATTCAGAGTAGAAACATTAATTGAACCGACTGATTCAGAAGTTGGAAAACTTATTAGAAAGATTCTGCAACGCCCTGATGCAACAACTGACAGAGTTCAAAAAACCCTAGGTTTACTTTTTGCAGCAGACAGAATGCTGATGGGGGATAAATTAAATGATGAATCAAAAATAATTATTTCAGATAGGTCATTTATTTCAAGTTTAGCTTATCAGGAACCTGCCGATTGGATTGAAGTTTTAAACAAATATGCTAAAAAACCTGATTTATTGTTGCTTCTTGATTTGGATGTTAAAAAATCCGTTGCAAGAACTTCTGGTAGGGATACTTTTGAAAATGAAGAATTTTTAAATAATGTTAAGGAAAATTACCTAAAACTGATTGAAAATTATGAACATCAAATAATTGATGCAAATAATGGAGTAAACAAAGTATCTTCGGATATAAAAAAAGCAGTAGCACCATATCTTGGAATCTGTCCCGATTGCATACTATAATTAAAAATAAAGGGAATTATTTTTTCCCTTCTAATTCTTCTAATCTTTCACGAATGGCGTTTTCTAAAAACTCTCTAACTTTTACAAGCTCTTCATATTCCCCAATAATTTTTGGACCAAATTCAGTTTGTTCTAGTTTAATGTCAAACTTTTCAAATGCATGAGCAAGCATTTGTTCGCCAACACCATTAGGCAAACCCATTTCAAATTCTTCTTTCTCTTCAACCATTTAATTTTCCTCCATGTACTTTCTTACCGGAGCAAAGAATTCAATTAAGAAATCCTTAATTCCATTTTTCAAATCCATTGGATGTAAATTACCTTCACTAAAGTCCTTAATCAACTCATCATGTGTTAATTCAATGTCTCCACCGAATTTTTCAGGTCTTTTAATTAATAAAGTATCTTGATTTGGAAAAACAAAGGTTTTTGCGATTTCAATCATCGAATTTCCTTCAATTTCTCCTTGCGGGCAGTAACTTTTGTTGATTTTTTTAGATATTTCTTCAACGCTATCGTCTACAGCGATATAGTTTCCTTTACTTGAAGACATTTTAGCATCACCGTCAAGGCCATGTAATAATGGTGTGTGGATACAAACAGGCACATTTTCACCTATTTTTTCTAAGTTTTCACGTGCTAGCATTTGGATTTTTCTCTGTTCCATTCCCCCAAGTGCAATGTCCACTTCAAGAGCACTCATATCAACAGTTTGCATAATAGGATAAACTACACTTGCTACTTTAGGATTGTCGTCTGCACGACTTACTTGATCCATACTTCTTCTTGCTCTTTTTAAAGTAGTCATAGTAGCTAATTTATAAACTTTATCAGTGTAGTCAGGTTTCAATTGGAATGAGGAACCGTAAACATATTCTGTTGTTTCATCAAGACCTAACGCCTGGAAACATTTTTTGTTGTACTCAGCAGTTTCTGCAATTTCTTCAACACTTCCTTTTCCGTTTAAAAATGCATGGTAATCTGCTAAAAGGATTTTAATTTTAAAACCTAACTTTTGTAATTGTTTTAATTTTTGTACCGTTACTGCATGTCCTAAATGAATTTTACCTGAAGGTTCATAACCGGTGTAAGCTATAGGCTGTTTTTTTTTAAGCACTTCTTTCAATTCTTCTGCATCTATAACTTCCAGAGTTCCTTCTTCAATCAATTGAATCTTTTCTTCAATATTCATGTTATCACTTAAATTAATAAATAAACGTAGCTATCAATTCTGATAAGTTTCACTTCTTCTCCAACATCTAATTTTTCATATTCCTCACACATATTCAAATCCACAGCTGAATAATCGAGAGGGTCTAGAATTTGTATGAATTGAGGAGATTTTGATATGACTGTTGTAGTTCCTATTTCCGATGACTTTTTAACAAGTTTAATGTCTTCCATATTTTTCATAGGAATATTATGCTTTTTGTGTGTGGAGATATCTACTCCTAAAACACTATTTTTACTGATGCTATTTATCCTGATTATTTTATCTTCATATTTTACAAAATCATCTATTTCAAATTCAGGAATTCTAACTGAAATCCAAATTCTGTACAATCCTTTACCTGTTGATTTGTCCTCACTTATAAGTCTCGGAGACTCTTTAACGATTCCTCCAAACTCTTCAGTCAATGCTTCAGCAACTTTTTTTCCTGATTTGAAGGAACCAATGTAGTAATCATAACCTTCTTTTAGCTTAGCTATTTGCGGACAGTATGCTAATTTATCGCTTTTTGATTGTTTAATTAAAGTTCTCTCAACAATCTCATCAGCTTTTCCATATTCTTCAGGTTTTATTTCTCTTGAATCAGCTCTAAATTGAATAACAGTTTCATAGTATCCTGACTGCATTTTGCTGCATGTTGGACAAACTGTTTTTAGGATTTTAACTTCACTTTCATGAGTTTCTTCAATTTGAGTTCCATGAACTTCACCAATAACCTCAACATAACAAGAAGCTATTGTGCCTTTAATCTGATCAATTTCAAGGTTTATGATTTCGTTTTCAACTTCATCAGCGATTTTAATGTTCCTCTCAAGTGCACGATAAATAATTTCTTCTTCGGGAATGTTTTCTTCCCCCCATTTCCCTTCTTCAAGTTTGCTATTGCAATGGCTGCAGATTTGAACTTCAATACGTTTCGCTATTTCAATCATCTGAAATTTTTTTAAAAAACAGCCTATGCAGATGTCACCAACCATTTCTTTATCAGTACTTCCGCACTCTGGACAAAACATAATATCTGAAAAAATAAGTAAAAAAAAGTAGAATTATAAAGTTTTTAAAGGAGCTGTTGCACCGCATGCAGCACATTTAAGTAAGAATATTCTACCTTCTCTGATAATTTTGGTATCTGGTCTGTTACATTCATGACAAATAACATATTTGTCTACATAGTCTTCAATTCTCTCATTAATCAAGTAATGAGTAAATTTTCCTTGTAAAATTGCTCTTTGACCTTCAATATTTCCTGCAGTACCTAATTCTCTCATTAAGAATTTTAATAAATGTTGAGGGTCTCTACTTAAACCTTCTGAAACATCTTTAAAGTTTTTAATAAATGTTCTATTACCTTGGATATCTGAATAAGCTTTAGGAATTTTGAATCTTTTGTGTTCAAATACTTCAGGAGGTAATTGGTCTATTGCTCTGTCTAATAAATCTTCGTATTTATCCATAATTATCTCTCCTAATAAAATTAGTATAAGTATAATACACTAATTTTAAATTTAATCATTTATTAATGTATTGTTATTTTGGAAAATTTCCAAATAAAAATAAAAATTGAATAATTTAGACAACACGCCTAAAGTATCCATTGGTTGGCTGATAGATAACTCCTTTTTGAACAAGGTTTTTAACAATTTGTTCAGTTTTATCTTCACTTATTCCATATTTTTCACTCATATTTGACAGTAACACGTTTAATGGAGCTTGTCCAGCATATTCCTCTTCAAGATTTTTGATTTCTTCAGTTACTCTTTGGATTTTATCTCTGTCAGATTTTGGTGTTCCCCCACCAACAATATCCACATCCATTTCACCAGTTTCGGGGTCTACTCCAACTTCTTTAAGACATGCCATTTGCAATCTAACAGCTTTTTCAGCATCTTCTTTGTCAACAGTTTCTTTAAGTTTAATTTTAGCGCTGGCTTCTGATAAACGAATGATAGCTTCTAATTGTCTTGCAGTGATTGGAACTGGGCCTTGTTCTTCAGAATTGCTATTTCTTGTATTTACATAGAACTCTCTTAAAACTTCGTTAGCTTCATCAGTTAAGTGGGGTTTGATGTTTTTACGAGCATATGCAATATATTTTCTAAGTAAATCTGGTTCGATTTCATATTCAACAGTATTTTCTTTATGTATTTTCAAAATATGCTCTGCTAATTTTGAATCTCCTTCTCTGCTTGGTTTGTCTTCAATAACAAAGATTAAATCAAAACGGGAAATGATTGGGGCTGGTAAGTCAATTTGTTCTGCAAGAACTTTATAGCGATCAAATCTTCCAAATTTAGGGTTTGCTGCTGCAAGAACAGAACATCTTGAGTTTAATGTTGCCATAATTCCTGCTTTTGCAATACTTACAGTTTGTTGTTCTAATGCTTCGTGAAGTGCTGAACGATCTTCTGACCTCATTTTATCCAATTCGTCAACACATACGTTACCCTGATCCCCAAGTACCAATGCACCTGCTTCAAGAGACCATCCGCCAAGTTCGTCTCTAACTGCAGCTGCAGTTAATCCTGCACCAGTTGTACCTTTACCGCTTGTGTAAATACTTCTTGGGGCAAGTCTTGAAACATATTTCAATATTTGGGATTTACCGATACCTGGATCTCCAACAATCAAAATGTGGATGTCTCCTCTTAATTTAGTTTCATCTTCGAGTTGTTTTGCAGCTCCTCCAAATAATTGAAGAGCTATAGCTTCTTTAACATCTCTATATCCTCTAATGGATGGGGCAGTTGATTTAATTATTTTGTCATAAATATGAGGGTCTTTCGATAATTCGATGATTTTTTCCTCATCCTCTTCAGAGAGCTGTAACTCTTCAAATTCCTGTTCTAAAGGTTCAATATGGTTTACATAAATATAATTTTTAAATTTACCGCTTCTCTCCTCTCTGAATGTTTTTAATGTTCCAGTTATTCTTACTTTATCTCCCGGATTTAATTCATCTACTAAATCATCTTCTAAAACCATCAGCATCTGCTTAGGTTCAGTTCCTCCAGATAAATTCTCTAAAGGTTCTTGCATCCTAGCAGTTTGAGTATCAATGTATTTTGATTCTTCTTGAAGTAATCTAAATGATCTTCCACCGCATTCACTACATAATGACGGTTCAATAATGCGATTTCCTGAAGTTTGCTCAACCTCGTGCAATCTCATACATCCTCTACATTCAAAAACACCGGTTTCAATACGTGGTCTGATTTCATCAGTTTTCCTTACAATTCCATCAGCAGAAACAAATGTTCCTATATACTTGCTTAAAAGAGTTTTTAAAGGAATTACATTTGTTAAATTTTCAAAACGGATATTGATTTCTGCATCTTTAACTAATGGATCAATATTTTTAATAGCTATTTGAGCAGATGCAATAACCTCTTCAGGTTTTTCAATTAACAAATCCGCTAAATTAGGATCGAACATTTCTAATGATTGATAGTTTACAGTAAGTGATCGCTCATCAGGATATTTTTCGAGTATTTTAAATACATCATCCTTATATGATGTTGCGAAAAATTCTTCAAATTTTGCGGTTGATGTTTGAGTTTTATTAGTTGAGTTCATTGTCATAATATTAATTGTTCATACCTTAAAAAATATTGCATGAACTTCCTAAAAAGCAACATTAATATACTATTAATTGATATAGTAATAACAAATAAATTTTTATTTATTGGGATTAATATGAGGAAATCTAGATTAAGCTTATTTAAATCCACCTCCATGTTAATTTCTGTTGTTGGAATTATTATGATAATTGCTACAGTTATTGTAGTTGCATATGTAGGTTATAGTGTTGTTTCCACCGGAATTACAAATGAAATATCTTCCGGTACTCAATATGATGAACTTGCACAGTTGCAATCTGAATATAATAATTTATCTGCAAAGTTTGATAGTATTAAAGCCACTTACTATGCGGGTGGTGCTGATGATGTTAAAATTTATAATGATGCTAAATTGGAGTTAACAAGGGCGAATTCAGCTATTGAAAATGTTCAAAGCGCTCTTGATGCAGATAAACCATCAAATGAAGTTGACAGTAGGATTGATTTTGCAAAGGAAAAACTTAAAACTGCTAATAAAGCATATAATGATCTTTAAATTATTTTTTTCTCTTTTTTTTATTAGGCATATATTCTAGTCCTACAACGTACATTTCAGAACTTTTTTTACGTGATGATGGAGGTTTGGTGGTTCTAACATGTCTGAATTTGGATTTAAGTGAATCTAACATATTTTTATATTCGGAACCTTGGAATACTTTCATAACTAAATTGCCTTTTTCTTCTAGGATGTTTTCAGCTATTTCAATAACCACATTAACTAAATCAATTGATCTGAGCTGGTCGATGTTTTTAATGCCGCAAAGTGATGGAGCAGCATCAGACATTACCACTTTAGCTTTTCCACCAATGATTTCCATTATTTTTTCCTGAACTTCGGGAGTTGTGAAATCTCCTCTGATTCCATAATAATTTTCTTCGGGGAATTTTTTAAATCTATTTAAGTCAACTCCAACAACAATTCCCTCTTCACCTACTTTTTCCAGTGCAACTTGTGACCATCCGCCAGGTGCTGCACCTAAATCAACCACTGTATTGCCCTCTTTAATAAGCTTGTACTTTTTATCTAATTGTTTAAGTTTATAAGAGGCTCTTGAACGATAATCTTCTTTTTTAGCTTTTTTATAATATGGATCATTATGTTTTTCCATTTGCCATTTGCTTCCCATTTCAATCCCTCGGATATTGGTCAAAATCAAGTGCGCTACATACTGGTGAGCCAATTTTAACAATTTCAACATCAACTTCTTCATTATTAATTTCAAGTAACATAACAGTTCTGTCTGCAAGCCTTGGAACTATAGGACTTCCAGGATTCAATAGCAATATTCCATCTTTTTGTTCTATTTTTGGTTGATGTGAGTGTCCTGAAACCAGAATGTCAACATTTAATTCTTTTGCCAAGTATAATAATTGGCTGCTATCTGCTCTTGGGTACACTTCTCCATGTATGAGGCCAATTTTCAGACCTTCTGCTTCAATAACTTTTGCTTTTGGTAGGTCAATTCCATTAACTCTATCCATATTTCCTTGAATTGCCATGACTGGAGCTATTGTTTCTAATTCTTCAATTACTTTTGGAGAAGTTAAATCTCCTGCATGTAATATTAATTCAACTTCACTAAATGCTTCCATTACTTTTTGAGGCAATACTTTTGCTCTATCTGGGATGTGTGTATCTGAAATTAAACCAATTAACATTTTTTCCAATCCTTAATTATTCAATTTAATTATATGTTTATTATCCTTTTTAAATTTTTAAATAACAAATATTATAAATTGTTAAAAACATATTTATAAACACCATTCTTTTAGGAGAAGATAAAATGGGAGAAGTTAAAAAGGAAGATATTTTAAATATTTTGGCTAATTATGACAAAAGTGAAATCACAATAGCTACTCTCGGAAGTCACACTTCTTTACATATTTTGCAAGGTGCAAAAGAAGAAGGATTTAGAACCGCTATCGTTTGTGAAAAAGGAAGAGAAATTCCATATCAAAGATTCGGAGTTGCAGATGAATATATAATCGTTGATGAATTTAAAGACATTGTCAATGAAGATATTCAAGAAAAACTCCGAGCAATGAATGCAATTGTTGTTCCTCATGGATCTTTTGTTGCATATGCCGGCCTTGATAATGTAGAAGACAAATTTAATGTCCCTATGTTTGGAAACAGAGACGTGTTAAGATGGGAAGCAGAAAGGGATAAAGAAAGAGCACTGTTGGTTGAGGGTGGAGTTAGAATTCCATTTAAATATGACGGTCCATCTGAAATCGACCGCCCAGTTATGGTTAAATTCCCAGGTGCAAGAGGTGGAAGAGGTTACTTTGTAGCATCCTCTACTGAAGAATTTAATGCAAAAATTGAATCTATGAAAGCACGTGGTTGGTTAGATGACAGTGATGTAGAGGCGGCGCACATTGAAGAGTATGTTTCGGGTTGTAATTACTGTATACATTATTTTTACTCATCACTTGATGATGCTGTTGAATTAATGGGTATGGATACAAGATATGAATCCAGTATTGACGGTTTTGTAAGAATGCCTGCAAAAGATCAGTTAGACATTGATTTAAGCCCGTCTTATGTTGTAACTGGTAACCACCCTGCTGTCATTCGTGAGTCATTACTTCCTCAAGTATTTGAGATGGCCGATAAATTAACTGAAAGTGCTAAAAAATTGGTTGCTCCTGGATTAAACGGACCATTCTGCATGCAAACATTAGTGAATGATAATTTAGAAGTAATTTGTTTTGAAATTAGTGCAAGAACTGATGGTGGAACTAACACATTTATGAACGGTTCTCCTTACTCCTACTTAACTTATGGTGAACCAATGAGCATGGGTAGAAGAATTGCGGTTGAAATTAAAAAAGGCATAAAAAGAGATGAATTAGAAAAAATAATAACATAAATTTGTTATTATTTTTTGTTTTTATTTTTTCCGATTTTCTGTTTTTTTTCGTATTCCTCTAATGCTTTTACACGACTTCTTTTTGTCCATGCACCAACAAAACCAACGAAAGCACCTACAACAATGATTAAGATGGTTAAACCCATCATTCCGTTTTCAGTTAAGAAAATTCCACTAAATTGACCCATATATCCTTTGAATGTTAAAGCGATAATGGGTGTTGATGCGATTGCTCCTATAATGGCTCCCATTTTCAGGTCATTTTGACCGTATCCAGCATATAAAAGACCTATTGCTGAGAAAGGATAAAACCAATCCCAAAATTGCCATCCAAATATAATAAATGCAGCAGCTATTGCGGCTCCAAATACCAATGATTTCATATTAAAATCTACGAATTTATTCATTTCATATCTCCAAAAATTAATTTTTAGAAGCTAATGCTCCTCCAACGGCTCCTGTAATTCCCATTACAATTGCATAATAAATTAATGATTCAATAATTGTGATTATGCTAGCGACTCCAGAGAGTGTGAATCCGGTTAATCCTCCAAACATTCCTGCAAAACTGCCTCCAAATGTTACAATTAAAACAAATAATATTGCTGCAATAATTGTACCTAAGGCTCCTGCAACAGCAGCATTCCAAAGTCCACTTAATGCTCCAGAATGAGCAATGTATCCTGTAATGAATCCTACAATTAACAATCCTACAAATTCATAATGTGCGAAAAATGATTTTACAGCAACAGCAAATATGAATCCGATAAATACTGCACTCCATTTAGTCATATTATCACCTTTTTAATTAATTATTTAACATCATTTATAATATGTTTATCTTTTGACTTTTAATAAATATCTTTTAGTTTATCTTTAATTTGCTCAACGATTGCTTGATGCATTCTTTTTGTAAATTCGTTTTTGTCATTTTGATTTAAGATATCTAAGTATCCTTGTGAAACTAAATTAAATGCAAATGGACTTGGAATAACAGTGTCTATTGTTTTAATTTCTAGCTCACCACTATCGACAATTTTGATAACTTTTAAGGCATTTTTAACATCCATATAATCTTCCATTGCTTCTCTTCTAGCTTCTTTTAGAATTGAGAAATCCTCATCCATGCCTTGAACGAACTTAAGTAATATTTTTCCTCTAACTTGTTGGCGACCAACTGATTTAGATTCTCCCTTATATTTTCTAAGTGTCATCAATGATCTTCCAGCACAATGTCTAAAGCGGGAAGCTAATGTTTCTGTTTTATTTAATGAATTTGATAATATTTGCTCGAAATTTTCAGGAGTTAATTTTTTAAATGACTCCAGTCCTCCAATAGTGCCATCTGAGCTTAAATAAAAACCATTGTCTGATATTGAAATGGTAACATTGGTATTGTATTTTTGAGCAACAACATAAGCAACTGCACGGGATAGTGCATCATTGACTTTTCGTCCGAATAATGAATGAAATATTACAAATTTCCTCCCTCCGAATCCTTTATAGTATTCAATTAATAACCTTCTATTGGATGGAATTCTAGCATATTTGTATTGTTCGACAAAGTATTCATATATTGAATTGGCTGCAAATTCATCTACATATAAATAATCATAGATAAATTCCATGATTTCTTCTTTACTTTTCCTATATTCAAATTTAGAGTCCATAAACGATCTAAATTTTTGTATATCCATTGCAAGGTCAAATGATAGTGGCAGTTGTTGTGAAAACCATGAAGGTATTGTCGGAGGTCCGCTTGCAGGAGTTACATTTATAGTCATTCCTTTTCCATAATTGAATCGATATGTTCTACCTCCCAAAACGAATGTGTCTCCTTTTTTCAGTCTCTCCATAAATGACTCTTCAATTTTACCAACTGTTTCACCATCATATTTAACAAGCACTCCAGATGAATCTGGTATTGTTCCAATATTTGTCGAATAAAGCATTCTGGCTAGCTTTCCTCTTTTTCCAAAGGTATTTTCTTTATAATCAATCCAAATTTTAGCATAAACATAATGTTCTTCAAGTTCAGGATATTCTCCAGCAAGATAACTCAATACATTTTCATAATCATCTCTTGTTAGGTCTTTATAACAATAACTCTTCCTTATCACGTCATATGCATAATCAATATCCCATGGATTTTCAATACTCATTCCGTAAATATGTTGGGCCAATACATCAAGACAGTTTGTTGGTATCGTGATTTTATCAATTTTACCTTCTTTTGCATTTTTTAGAAGAACTGAACATTCTACTAAATCATCACGGTCGGTTACTATGATTTTTCCATGTGATTTCTCATGTAGCCTGTGTCCGCTTCTACCGATTCTTTGAAGAGCTCTTGCAACTGATTTCGGCGAGTTTATTAAAACTACAAGATCAATATATCCAATGTCAATGCCAAGTTCTAGGGATGTTGATGAAACGACAGCTTTTAATTTTCCTTCCTTTAGTTTATTTTCTGTTTCAAGACGTGCTTCTTTTGAAAGTGAAGAATGGTGAGCCATGATATTGTCATTATCATAATTCATCGGATACATTTTCTTTAAATTATAAACAAAACGTTCTGTTCCACTTCTTGTATTTGTAAATATTAATGTGGTCTTGTTTTCCTGAATTAAATCATCAAGCAAGTCATACATTCCAAGTCGTATGTCTTCTTCATCAGCAAGTACAATATCGCTTACTGGACACATTACCTCCATGTCAAGTTCTTTTAAATAGTTTATATTAACTATTTTGCAGTTTCGCTCTACTCCATATTCATAACCTACTAAAAATCTTGCAACTTCTTCAATTGGACTTACTGTTGCTGATAGGCCGATTCTTGTATATTGTCCAATTAGGTGCTGCAGCCTTTCAAGAGATAAACTTAAATCTACTCCTCGTTTATTTTCAGCTAATGAGTGAATTTCATCAACAATAACATATTTCACATGACTTAATTTTTCTCTAAATTTAGGGGCCACTAGTAAGATTGATAATGTTTCAGGGGTTGTAATTAAAATGTGCGGCGGTTTTTTAAGCATTTTTTGTCTTTGATATTGGCTTGTATCGCCGGTTCGCACCGTTTTTCTTATTCCTAAGTTCTGACCAGCTATTTTTTCAATTTCTTTTAGGGGTTCGTCTAAATTTTTTTCGATATCATTATCTAATGCTTTTAGGGGTGAGATGTAAATGCAGTAAACTTTATCTTCAAGCTTTTCTTTCTCAGCAAGACTTGTTAACTTACTGATTACTGATAAAAATGCTGTTAATGTTTTACCTGAACCTGTTGGTGAAGATATAAGTATGTTATTGTTTTTGTGGATATCTATGATCGATTTTTTCTGAGCGGGTGTGAAATCTTTGAATTGGGATTCAAACCATTGTCTAACCCATGGGTGAAGTGTTTTGTAAATTTGTTTTTTTGAATATGTTTTGTTTTGCTCTTCAATCATTTAATGTTCCCCGTCTTTTACTAACATTTTTTATTTTATTTGTGTCAATTTATTTAATATTATTGTATCTTTTTATAATTGGGGTATTATTTTTAAACAGTTTTTTGTCAAATTCAAATACTTGGGTGTTCATAAAAATTATTAATTGTATTCGTTATGGGACTGTTTATTTTTAGGAATATTTTTTAATATTTTTTATAATTTATTGGATTTAATTTCTATATTTACGAAATAAATTAAATAAAAATAGTTAAATACTTTAAATTTTAAAATAATTAACATAGCCTTATGCCTAAGTGGAATGTTAAATGAAAAACTATTTTGATATAAAAGATAAAGTGGCAGTAATAACCGGTGCTTCATCTGGACTTGGCTGGCAAATTGCACAGGCATATGCAAGTCAAGGTGCTAGATTAGCATTATTTGCAAGAAGAGAAGAAAGATTGTTAGAAAACGTAGCTGAAATAGAAAAAGAATATGGAGTTGATGCTATCTATGCTGTATGTGATGTAGGAGATTATGACAGTATAACTGCGGCGGTTGCAAAAGTTATGGATGAATATGGGTAGGATTGATATTTTGGTTAACGCTGCAGGTATGGGCAATAACAAAATGGTTACTGATCAATCAAATGAAGAATGGGAAAGACACATTCACATTGATTTAAGTGGTGTATACTACATGTGTAAAGCTGTTGGGGAAATAATGATTGAACAGGAATATGGTAAAATCATTAACATTGGTTTAATCCACTCAAGAGTAATCTTCCCCGGTGGAGGAATTAGCGCATACTCATCTGCTAAAGGTGGAGTAATGAACTTAACCAAAAACTTAGCAGTAGAATGGGCCAAATACAATATTACTGTAAACGCTATTGGTCCTGCGGTATTTGAAACTGAATTAACTGTAGCTTCTATTGAAATGGATGGATTCATGGACCTCATTGCAGCATATTGTCCGGCAGGCCGCTTAGGTAAACTTGGTGAATTGGATGGTATTGCAATTTACTTGGCCTCTGATGCATCAAGTTTCTGTACTGGTCAATTAATCTGTATTGATGGTGGATGGACAGCTATTTAGATAAGGGATTTTTTCCCTTATTTTTTTATTTCAATAACATATTTATAATTGATTTAACTATTTTTAATGAAATTTAAGTAATGGGTATTATTATATATTCTTAAAATCTAATTATTTACTATGTCAAATTTAAATTTTAATGATACTATTAACGATTTATCAAATGAGGATGTCAGTATCAGAAAAGAAGCTGTCGAATCATTAGTTGGCATCACTGATGAGGAAGCAATTGAACCATTAATTAAAGCTACTACTGATGACAATGCCCAAGTCAGATTTAAAGCTGCTGAAATATTAGGAAGTATGGGTGAGGTGGCTGTTGATAAATTAATTGATGAATTTGAAAATGCAGAAGGTAAAGATAAACGTTTCCTTGCATTTGCACTTAAAGAAACTGAAAATAAAAAAGTCATTGATTCTTTTGTCAAATCAACAGAAGACGAGGACTTTGGAGTTAGAAAGGTTGCAGTACGTGCACTCGGAGAACTTCAAGCTGAAGATGAACTAGATTTCATTGCTAAATGTCTTGATGATGAGGATTGGGGAGTTAGACTTGCAGCTATTCAAGCATTAGGAGATCTTGCAACTGAGGAATCTATTAATCTAATCAAAGATGCAAGAAAAGCTGAAAAAGATAAAGACTTCAAAAAATCATGCAATAAAGCCATTAAAAAAGCTCAAAAAAGACAAAAAGCAAAAGCAGCTGGTGAAAGTGTTGCAAAAGTTATTCCAATTAGCACAATTAAAGAAATGGAAAAAACTAATCTTCAAAAAGCTATCAAGGAATATGAACGTTACGTTGAATCAAAACAGGATAAAGATGCTCCATATAAAAGATTATGTATTTTATACAGAAAAGCCAATGACTATGATAATGAGGTAAGGGTCATTGAAACAGCAATTGAAGTATTTTCTGATAATGATAAAAAATTAGAGTACTTCACGAAAAGATTAGCCAAATTAAAATAGTTATTTGCAAATAACTTCATATAAATCTTTTCTTTTATTTTTTAAAAGGGGAATTTCCTCTCTTACTTTTTTTATTTCATCTAAATCGATTTCGCAAAATATCAAATCTTCTTTTTCATTTGACTGGACAATAACTTCGCCCCATGGATTTGTGACAATTGAATGGCCATAACTGTGGTAACTTGCATCTTTATTTAGTGCAGGTGCAACGCCTATGCAGAAAACTTGGTTGTCAAGAGCTCTTGAACGGAATAATAACTCCCAATGGGCAGGGCCAGTTGCCATATTAAATGCCCCTGGATAGAAAAGAAGCAATGCCTTATTTTCAACCATAATTCTTGCAAGCTCAACAAAACGAATATCATAGCAAATTCCAATGCCTATTTTGCCGAATTCTGTATTGGCGATTGTAAATTCGTCTCCTGCAGTCAATACATCTGACTCTTTAAAAGTAATTTGGTCTTCAATGTCAATGTCAAAAAGATGCATTTTTCTATGTTTAGCTATTATTTCGCCTTTCCGGTTAAATAAATAGCTAGTGTTGTATAATCTGTCTGATTCTCTTTCAGGAATTGATCCAGCTAAAATATAAACCTCATTCTTCTTTGCTAATGCTGAAATTTTGTTTAAGGTGGGGCTGTCTTGCTCTTCTTCACTATATTCAATAAATTTATCATTAGAGTAAGGACAGTTAAACATTTCAGGTAAAACTATAAAATCAGCATTATTTTTAACACTTTCTTCTATCATCAAGCTAGCTTTTTTAATATTCGCCGCTTTATTGTCTATGACATTCATTTGACAAAGTGCAAGTTTAATTTTTGTCATATTGAAATTTAAAAATAAAAAAAGTATGATTTAAATCATACTTAAGCAATATCAGCAGAACTAATAGTGCTTTCAATATCTTCAGAGGAAAGTGAGTTTTCAGAGTCTCCAGTTATTTTAAAGACATGTAACTTTCCATCACTAAACATAGAAATATACCTAGTATAATCACCATCAGCATTTTCTAAAAGAATATTTGATGCGTTTCTACCATCTAAAGTTATTGTTTCAACAAGTTCGACATAATTTCCATTAGTTTGAGCAGTACTAATTCTATTTTGAGTTATTTCCTTTAAAGAGTTAGAATCATTACTTACATTATAATACTCAATGGTTACATTATTTTTATTTTGGAAAAAGATAGCTCCAGGATGCTCTATATCGGTCAGATTGATTGATTTCCAACTGCTAGGATATTTAAATGAAAAATCGCCGGAAGTATATTTAAGCATATCATTAGATTGAATAAGTGAATTAGAATTATTTTGATTATTTGATCCGGTCAATACGATTCCACAAATAACAATTAAAGTTATAGCTATTATAATTCCAATAATAAGTTTACGTTGTTTAATGATACTTATTGTATCTTCATCATTGGAATTTTTTTCAACTTTAGGCTCTTTTTGGAAAATATCTTCGCTTTTCGGGGTTACAACTTTCGGTTTTGGAAAGTTATAACCACAATTTCCACAAATAGGAGCACCATCATAACTAGGATTTCCGCATTCAGGACATTTTTTCACAGATTAACCTCCATTAAAAGTTACATTTATTATTTATTGTATAAAAACATATTTAATATATGTGATATTATGGATGATGATAAAATTATCAATCTTGATGATATAAATTATGCAATTTACAAAATTGGTGATTGGAAAAACCATTATGAAGTTAATCAAATTGGTTTATCAAAAGAAATTCCAGTTACTAAAAACACAATAACCCATATTAAATTTTCTATGGATGAAATTAGAAGTTCTGAATTTTCTGTAGATGATAGAAAAGTTAATGGATTTGTAGCTATTGCCTTACACTTAAATCCAACAGTTCAGGAAATGGAATTAGATGATGTTATTGAATTAGAAAAAAATGAATATGAAACTATCTTGTCTGAACTGGACAATCTCGATGTTTTAAATGAGGACGGGTCTGTTTCTCTTGAAAGTGAAGATTACCTTATTTACAAATTAGAAAAAAACTGCCATGTAACTATTTCAATTCCGGCAAATGAGTTTACTAAACACTATTTTGATAATGAAATAAAAAAAATTGAAAAGGCATTAGATTAAAAGAAATCCAATGTTACTTTTTTGTCTCTTTTAAGCTCACGAGGGGGTTCAACTGATACAAATTCAATGCCTTCCTCTTCAATCATTTCCAGTGCGTCATCCATAAGGGATGGTGCAACAAGCAGTCCTCTAATTTTTTTCTTTTCAGCTTCAACTTCTCTTAGATAGTCATTTTCAGTATTTTCCATGTCCTGAATGTATCGTCTAAGTTGCTTTACAGCAGTAACTCCGGCTTTGCGAGCTTTTAGTTCTAAAATCATTAAATTATTGTCACTATCTTTTCCTAAAATGTCTATAAATCCATGTTCAACACTATATTCACGAGCAGTGGGTGTGAAACCTTCTTCAATTACATGTGGTTTATCCATAATCATGTCTCCCATGTCTTTTTCATATCCTGCCTGTTCAAGTTCTTCAAAGTCTTCAATATTTGCATAGTTGATAAATTGGGTTTGTCTTATTTCCACGGTTAATAATTCTTTAGGGGTTCTTCTATGACTTTCAAGGAATAAATTATCGTTTTTAATATATGCTCTTGTTCGAGATTTTGGCGGTTGCCAATTAACGGGTTCTACCTTTTTTTCTTGATGAATTAGGAATGCTCCATCTGGCTTAATCAGTATTATGCGTTCGCCCCAGTTAAGCTCGCTTAAAGCTCTTCCTTCATAATTGACTTTACAACATGCAAAAATCATGATTGTTGCCTTTTTTCTAAGAGCCTCCTCGATTAAATCATATGCTTCTTGACAAGTTGGCTTTTCTAAAATTTTATATTTCATCACAATTAACATTGTTTAGTTTAATTTAAATAATTTGTTTTTCATAGATTTATACATTATTTCAGGAGGAATTCAAATTTACGACGAGGAATATTTTGAAAGTAAAAATGAATATTATACTATGGATTCATTTGAATTTAAAAGTGGAAAAGTCTTAAATGATGTTAAAGTTGAGTATATGACTTTTGGAACTCCACTATATGATGATGAGGGTTTAATTAAAAATGCAATTATTTATTGCCATGGGTCTCTTGGCAATTATTCCTCAATGAAGAAAGTAGCTCCATTAGTTGGTGATGGTGATGTTTTTGATGAAAACAAATATTTTTTCATATCTTTAACTGCTTTAGGATCTCCAGCATCATGTTCTCCTTCAACTACTGGATTAAACAGTAAATTTCCAAAATATTCCATTCTTGATGTTGTTAATTTCCAAAAACAATTTTTAGTTGAAAAATTTAATATTTCCCATGTT
Source organism: Methanobrevibacter sp. V74 (assembly GCF_963082495.1). Taxonomy (NCBI): domain Archaea; kingdom Methanobacteriati; phylum Methanobacteriota; class Methanobacteria; order Methanobacteriales; family Methanobacteriaceae; genus Methanobrevibacter; species Methanobrevibacter sp. V74. Next base: position 9,553 of record NZ_CAUJAN010000004.1, on the reverse strand, counting down.
TTAGGAATGATTGGCAATTCCATGGGAGGTTTTGTTAGCTTAACCTGGGCTATTAATTATCCTGACTTTGCAGATTTTATAATTGTTGGTGTTAGTAGTTATAAAGTAGCGGGTCATGATTTTATCCTTTCAAAATTTGTTGATGAAATCATAACCTCTGACCCGGATTATGCTAAAGGTAAAATGACTTATTCTCTACTTAGAACCCTGAGAATAGCTAATTTAGCTGAATTTAACTTTGGACTTTCTAAAGAATCATTGAGGGAAATGTCTAATATGGAATTGGCTAGTGAATTTGAAAATTTCGGCAATGAGATGATGGATGTTGACATTTATGATTTAAAATATTGTAATGGATCCTGCATGGATTATGATGTTGAAAATGAGCTAGATAAAATCAAATCTAAGGTTTTAATAATTTCTTGTAAACAAGATCCTCATTTTCCACCTGAACTTGATGCAATTCCAATGTCTGAGATGATTAAGGATTCACAGTTGATTATAATGGATTCTGATTTAGGGCATTTATGTTTCAATGATCTTGTGAGTATTTCTGATGAATTAAAAGAATTCATGGATAAATTTTAGGTGATATTTTGGATGTAAAAATTACTGATTATGGTCAGGGTGAGGTTAATTTTGTTGAATATTCGGTTTATAATTTATCTCAAGGGCAATTGCAGGGTTTAAATGAAAATCTTGAAGAAGAAAGTAAAATTGCTGGTGATGTTCTTGTAATTAAAATGTATTTTGAAGATGAATTATATCCTTTTCAAAGTGATGTTGCAAAATTCAGATTTGATGATTTTAAAGCACGTGAAGAAATTGAAATGTTTGTATTTTTAAATAGTTTTTTAGAGGATTTATGAATACTTTTGTGCATTATTGTTTATTTTTACTTTTTATTTTTATTATGGATAATTATATATAATTCGTTTAATATTATAATTAATTAAATGTATTTGGAGGATTAATATGGTTTATAATGAGGTATTTATTGATTATGACAAGTTTATTATAGATGAATTTGAATTTGAATCTGGAGATATATTAAACGATGTTGATGTGGAATATTTAGCTAAGGGCACTCCAAAATATGACGATGATGGAAATATGACTAATGCAATCGTTTACTGCCATAGTTTCAATGAAAATTATTCTTCATTAGATAATCTTTATCGTATTATTGGTGAAGGTAAAATTTTCGATTATGATAGTTATTATTTTATTTTTGCAACCTCATTGGGGTTTCCAAATTCTTGTTCACCATCAGTTACTAATTTAAAACATAATTTTCCAAAATATACTATTAAAGATCGTGTCAATTTCAAAAGGCAATTTCTAAAAGAGCGATTCAACATTGAAAGGGTACATGGTATTATGGGACGGGGATTGGGAGGATATGAAGTATATACCTGGGCATGCGAATATCCGGATGAAATGGACTTTATAATGATTTCCGGCAGTTCCTATAAAACAAACGGATATAGGTATGTGATTTCCAAATGCATGGACAGTATTTTAGATTTATCTGATGATTTTTATTCTGATGTATATACTGATTCATTATCCAGAATGATGGTTTCTATTAATAGATTATTATATTCGAATTATTTTTCTAAAAGAATGTTTCAAAAAATGTCTAATGATGAAATTGATGTGTTGATGGATGATTTTGTTGATGAAGGATTATTTGTAGATGTATATGATTTCAAATTTAGAAATGATGCAATTTTAGAATATAATCTGGAAGATAAGTTAAAAAATATAAAAACAAATGTGTTAATCGTCGGCACTGATAATGATGTGTATTATGCTCCAGAATTTGATTTATTGCCATTAGAGGATTTAATTGAAAATTCAAAAGTAGTATTGTTTAAATCATCTGATAATTATCAAGAATATGATGAACATCCAATTATTGATGATGAATTGAAGGAATTTTTAAGTAATATAAAATAAGAAATAAGTAACTAGTTTAAAACTAGCTATTTAAACGTTTAACATGTTTTCCACTGCTTTTCTAGATTTGTCGGCCACATCTTTAGGCAATGTAACTTCTGGAGTTTCATTTACAAGTGAGTCTCTAACTTTTTCAAGAGTATGAAGTTTCATAGTCTCGCAGATAGCTCCTTCAAGTAAAGGATATAATTTTTTGCCCGGAACCTCTGAATTGATTCTTGTAATCATGTCAATTTCAGTTCCAATAACAAATTCTTCTTTATCACTTTCAGCAATGTGTTTTAACATTCCACCAGTGGACATTACTTCATCACATGCATTCTGAACTTCAATTTTACATTCGGGGTGGCAGATTATCTCTGCATTTGGATATTCTTTTCTTTTAAGTTCCACATCTTCAACTGCAAATAATCTGTGAACATAACAGTAACCGTCTTTTGGAACATAAATTATTTCTTTATCAACTTTTTCCGAAACATGGGTTCCTAAGTTTTTATCAGGTCCAAATAGGATTTTATCATGAGGTAAGCTTGTTGCAACTTTAACTGCATTGGCTGAAGTGCATAAGGTATCCGCATGTTGTTTTGCTTCAGCAATACTGTTTACATAAAGGATAACTCCTGCATCAGGATGTTTTTTCTTAGCTTTTAATAATTCTTCTTCTGGAAGCATATGGGCCATTGGACATTCAGCTTCTAGTGTTGGTATGATGATTTTTTTATTGGGATTCAATATAAATGCGGTTTCTGCCATGAAATCAACACCACAAAATACAACTAAATCTTTATCATCAATTTCAGAAGCTTTTATGCATAATTCTAATGAATCTCCTAAAAAGTCTGCAATTTCTTGAACTTCTTTTGGTTGGTAGTTGTGCGCAAGTATAATTGCATTTTTCTCATCTTTTAATTCTAAAATTTCTTCTTGAAGGGAACTACTCATCTTTCCACCTATTCAATATAATTTCGTATGTCATTTGTAATTATTATTTTATATTTGTCTTTATCATTAAAATTATTTACCCAAAAAGATACTTTCACTTTACTTTGTTTAAAATTAATTTCTTTTGCATAAACATTGGGTTTGGGATAACTAGAAATGTCCTTGTGACTTTCCATTTTTTCAATGATATAGGCTTTAAATTCTTCAATATCAATATTTAGGGGCAATCCTGCAAATATATCCACTCTATACTTTTCAGGAGTTTTATATTGTAAGTAAGGATTATTTGTCAAAGTAGAATTTGGAACAATATTTTTAACACCTATGTCATTAACAATAAGGGTTGATCTAAGTGAAATTCTTTTGACAATGCCTTTTTCACCATCAATTTCAATGGTATCTCCGACCTTTACACTTTTGCCTATAATCAAGATTATTCCGGAAAATAAATTGGAAATAATGTCTTTTGCAGCAAAGCTCACTGCAATACCTACAATACCTAAACTTAATAATGTTCCTGCAAGATTAATTCCAAAAAATTGTAAAATAACTATTAATGCTATGAAATAGATTACATAATCAATAATATCTGTTATAAGGTACATTGCAGTTTTATCTTCTTTAAATCTTTCCATTTTATTCATTATTCTGGCAATAATTTTAGTTATTATTAGGGTTGCCATAATAACAATTATTGTGCAAACTAAAGTCATAATTGGGTCATTAATAGTTGGAATGTTCATAATAATCATTTAACTTCAATTTCTAATAAGTCATAAGCTAATTTAGTATTCTTAAAGACTTCTTTGGCTTCTTTTAACATGATATTTTCATGTTCTTTAGTATATCTGGTACTAATATGGGTTAAAATCAACTCTTTGCTGTTTGATTCACGGGCAATGTATGCAGCATCAACTGATGTGGAGTGTGAGTGTTCTACTGCGTTGGCATTTTCTTCCTGTATGAAAGTTGATTCATGTATAAGTAATGTGGAGTCAAGAGCAAGCATGATCATCTCTTCGCAAGGTCTTGTGTCTCCAGAATAAGTTACTTTAATTCCTTTTCGTGGTTTTCCAAGCACTTGTTCAGGTTTTATGATTTCGCCATCGACTTCAACTTCTTCACCGTTATGCAGGAGTCCAAAAGCGGGACCTTCAGGAACGCCTAATTCAAGTGCTTTTTCACGTAAAAATTTAGGCTTCTTTTTCTCTTCAACTGCATAAGCAAGTGTAGGTACATTATGCTTAACTCTTTGTGCTTGAATAAAATACTTGTCATTATCTTCGATTATTCCAGTGTTTATTTCCCTAAATTCAACTGGGTATTCAATTGCGCAATATCCTAGAGAATAAATTGCGTCTTTTAATTTATGCAATCCTTTTGGTCCATAAATTGTTAATTTAGATTCTCTACCATTTAAGCTCATAGACTGGAGAAGCCCTGGAAGGCCTAGAATATGATCGCCATGATAATGGGTGAGAAATATTTTAGAGATTTTCATTGGACTTATATTGCTTGAAATTATTTGTTTTTGAGTTGCTTCACCACAATCAAACAGCCAGGTTTCTCCAAAAGCTTTAAGGGCAATTGATGGGTGATTTCTTTCTTTTGAATGGACTGCCGATGAAGTTCCTAAAAATGTTATTTCCATAATGTAATCACTTTTATATTTATTGAAATAATATATATTCATAGTTATATTAACTTTTTAGGTGATTTTTTGGACAAAATTATTGAGTATATGCTGGTTGAAGATGAAGGATTTGGTGATATAACATCTGATGCGGTAGTTGAAAAAGGCAAAGTTGTAAATGCAGTTATTGTATCAAAAGATGATGGTATTTTAGCAGGTATTGATATTATTAGAGATTTATTTGAAGAACATGGTGTTAAAGTCACGTTCTGGTTAAAAGATGGAAGTAAAATATCTCCTGGTGATGTATTAATTTCGTTGATTGGCGATGCAAGAGCTATTTTGCTTTTAGAGAGAACTGCACTAAATTTGTCAATGAGGATGAGTGGGGTAGCAACTGCAGCTAATTATTATGTTAATTTAGTAAATAATTCTAATGTTAGAGTTGCCGGAACACGCAAAACTTCACCAGCAATTTCTAAATTTGATAAATATGCTCTTAAAGTTGGAGGTGCAGATACTCATCGTTTTAGCCTAGATGACATGGTTTTAATTAAAGATAATCATATTGCAACATGCAGTTCCGCTTTAGATGCTCTGTTAAAGGCAAAGAAGAACACCAGCTTTTCTAAAAAAATAGAAATCGAAGTTGAAACACATGAGGATGCAGTTGCATGTGTTGAAAATGGTGTTGATATTGTAATGCTTGATAACATGTCTTCAGATGAGGTTAAGAGAGTGATTGATGAGTTGAATAATTTAAACATTCGTCAAAATTCATTAATTGAAGTTTCAGGAGGAGTCATTGATGAAAATATAATGGATTATGTCGATTTGGGTGTAGATATTATTTCTATTGGAGCATTAACTCATTCATCTAGGAGCCTTAATTTTAGTTTAAGGTTTGATTAGTTACAGTCTTAAAGTTAAAGCTTCTTTCAACTCTTCATTTGTCATTTCTGTAATGAAAGTTTCATCATTGCTTATTGCCTTTTCGGCCAAATTTAATTTATTTTTACTCATTTGATCAATTACCTCTTCAAGGGTTCCTTTAGTAATGAACCTATAAACCATCACATCACTTTTCTGACCAATTCTATGTACTCTGTCTGTTGCCTGGTTTTCTATTGCAGGATTCCACCATAAATCATAATGGATTACATTTTGTGCGGCTGTTAGGTTCAATCCAACACCTCCGGTTTTCAGTGTTGCAACTAAAATCTTAAACTCTTTGTTTTCTTGAAAATTAGAGATCACTTCAGCTTTTTTTTGTTGTGTTAATGAGCCATGTAAGAATAATACATTGGTTTTTAGCTTTTTAGAAACTAATTGTTCTATGATTTTGCCCATTTGGGCATATTGGGTAAAAATAATTACTTTTTCATCTACATCTAAAATATTTTCTAAAATCGTGATTAACAATTCCATTTTTCCTGATTCATTAATTTTAGGATTGTCGGATTTGAGGAATTGTGAGGGATGATTACATACTTGTTTTAAACCAGTTATTATATTTAAAATAATTCCACGTCTTTCAATACCGGTTTTACCTTCTAAATCTTCAAAAATACCCTCCATTATTGCATTGTATAATCTAATTTGTTTTTTTGTCAGACTACAGTAAATGTCATTGATGATTTTATCTGGAAGTTCCTCTTTGATGTTGTCATCAGTTTTCAGTCGTCTTAGAACAAATGGTTTTGTTATTGTTTTGAATTTTTCTAATGTTTTTGTCTCTTCCAGTCTTTCAATTCTCATAACATAATTAGCTTTAAAATTATCTAGACTTGATAAATATCCTTTGTTTACAAAATCAAATATTGACCAGTAATCTGTTAATTTATTTTCAATTGGTGTGCCTGTTAGTGCAACCTTGTTTTCAGCTTTAATACTTTTAATTGCTTTTGTTTGTTGGGTATTGGGATTTTTAATGTTTTGTGCTTCATCAATAACACATATGAACCATGTTTTATCTTGGAATATGTCTAAATCAAGTCGGATTACTCCATAAGAAGTCAAAATGAGGTCATATTCTTCAAGAGGGAAAGTTCTGTTTGTTCCATGATATATGTAATAAGTTAATTCTGGTGTGAATTTTTTAATTTCATTTTCCCAATTGGACAATAATGTTGGTGGAACAATTATTAGTGAGGATTTGTTTTCTAGGGAATTAACTTCTTTAAAATGAAGAATTGCACTTAGAATTTGTAACGTCTTACCAAGTCCCATATCATCAGCTAAAATACATCCAAAGTTATATTTAACATTTTGAACCAACCATGAATAACCTATTTTTTGGTATGGTCTTAACTCACCAGTTAATGATTTTGGAACTTCATATGCTTTAGAATTATCAATCAATTTTTTGAATTTTTTAAAATCATTCGTGTTTTTTAATTGATTTTTAATTAATCTTTCAGATTCACAGTCCATATTTTTGTTCTCAATACTTATTTCAATCAAATATATAATTTTATTGAATTAAATATTTTTATATTTGCAAATATTTAAATATGGATAATAATTAAAATAAATGTTAGTAAAGTAAATTTGATAATTTTTATTTTACGTTTTGGTCTTTTTTTATATAATGGGATGTTAAGGCCAGAATTAAATGTAAGGTGGGATTTAATGAAAATTAAGACAATTTTAGTAATATTTTCAATATTAATTGTTATTTTGTTTAGTTTTGGTCTTGTTTCTGCTTCAACAGAGGTTAATGATAATTTAACATTGCAATATGGTGCAACAGATGAAATTGGTATTGATGAATCCCATTCTTCTTTGAATGTTTTAACAACACAGAAAGATACTGTCCATGTGATTAATCAGATAAACTTTAAAATGTATTTTGATGATTCAAATACTTTAAAAAGTAATTATGGTGGCAGTATTTTGACTTTTGATGGTAAATTTAATGACAAAGGTGTTATAACCATTAATTCATCTGATACTAATTATTGGACGTAATGCATTGTTCAATAATACTGTTTTTAACCTGAAAGCTAATGGGATTATGTTAACTAATTTACATTTTGTTTTGGATAAAGATTTTGTCGAAAATGAAGGTGCATGTATTTTAGTTAGTGCTAATAATGTCACAGTTTATAATGTTAATATTAATTATATTGTTCCTAAGAATGTCACTGGTTTTGGAATTTATTCTAATGGTTTAGATGCTAAATTAAGTGGTGTTAAATTAGTCAATAATACTGTGAATATGCAGGGTAATGCTTTACTTGGTGGTTATAATTATGGGATGGTTTTGACAAATACTATTGATGCTATTGTTTCAGGGAATATAATTAATTGTTCATTGCCTTTAAGGGCTGTTAATTGGATGGCTGAGATTTATGGAGGTATTAGCATGGATGCTGTTGCAGGTTTTGCTGCAGATTCATGTAATAATTTAAGATTATCTGATAATCATATTCGTTGTGTTGTTAATGGTGTTGCTCAAGGAGAACCTACTTTAGATGCCGTACTTATTTATGCTTGTCATAATTCTACAATTGAGAGAAATACCATTTTAGAAAATGATTATATTACTCGTAAAGGTGATGTTAATTATTTATATGGTTTGGATTTGTATTTGTCTAATAATGTTGTGATTTATGGTAATAATATTCATATTCGTACTTCTGGCGGTAAAGAGACTCATGGTACTGCTTATCCAATTCAAGTAACAGGACAAGCTGAAAATATTCTTATAGCTTTTAATAATCTTAGCAGTTATAGTAATGGTCCAAATATCGGTATTTATTCTCAAAATTATTACGGTAAAACTCATATTGATATTATTAGTAACTTTATTAATGTCACCGGTTTTGCTAGTAAACATAGTTGGGCATTAGTTGCTGGAATTGAAGTTCAAGATTCTGATGATAAAATAATGAATAATACTATTATCGTTGGTACTGTGAATAAATTTGAGAGGGGTTTCAATGTTTATGGAATTAGTTATTCACAGACCACTAGTGGTGATCATAAGTATATTCAATATAATAATGTTTCAACTAATAGTGATCTTGCGGTTGCATTAAAAAGTGGTGGTGGTTCTTCTGTTAGTGATTTTATTATTGCAAACAATATTTTAAATACTCGTAAGTATGGAGGTAATCGTGCTGCATATGTTTATGGAGGATCAGGAAATGTTGTTGTTAATAATACTGATGGTTCTAAGTTTGTTCGTAAAATGACCAGTGATGATTATTCTGATAATTTAAAATTTTATCTTAAAAATCCATTTAAAGGTGGTGGCTTATCATTAGGCTGGCTTGATAGTAATGGTAATTCTATCGGAGGCAAGGGTGATGATAAAGGTAATTCTATAAATAATGGGAATAATGGTTTGACTAATAAGAAGAATATTTTTGGAAATAATCATAATAACAGCAAATCACAAGCAAAAGTCGGCAATTCTAATTCAACACATTATACTTATGGGTCTTCTGGTGAAAATATTGCTAGTGCTTCTTCATCTTCTGGTGCAGGCAGAAGTAGTGATCAATCAGATGTTGATGATTCAAAGTCTTATGAAGTAAATAAAAAAATTGAAAGTGACAATATAAAGTATATTCAAGTAATTGCATGATTGCATTGGTATTAATATTAGTAATCATGGGGTATAGAATAAAAGAACACAAAGAAGAATGATAAAATTAAATTAAAAAAGAGATAATAACATTTATTATAACTTTTTTAAAACTATTTTTTTATGCGATGTCCGTGTTTATTTTTTTTCATTATTTGTGATTGTTTTCTTTTTTGTTGTTAAAATTCGATATTAAATTTAATAAATTCATATTATTGGCAATACTTAAATATAATCTGGTAAAACATAAATTAAACATCTTTAATCATATGAAAACAAGATGATTTCATTTTCAAAAAAATTTTCATTAAAATGTTTTCCAGATATTTTGGGGTTTATTTTTATAATTTAAAGCAATTAAATTGATTATAGAGAAATAATTTAGTGCATAATCAAAAAACAATTTAACCTTGTAGAAACCC
>NZ_CAUJAN010000003.1:300000-400054 GCF_963082495.1 Methanobrevibacter sp. V74 | reverse complement strand
ATTTGAAAGTGATTTTAAGAGTCATGGAAGGCCTAAAGAATATTATTTGGATGAATTATTGGGTTTTGTTGTCTATGGAGTTTATAATAATAGATTTAGTTGTAGAAGTTTGGTTGATTGGATAAATAATAAATGATGAATCAGTTAATTATATCTTGAATGATAAGAAAGCTAAGAAATCGGTTATTCATTTGTTTTTACAGGAAAACACTTTGTTGATTAATAATGTATTTTTTCATTACACTGTAATTTTGGGGATTAATTTTGGGTTTAATTGATGGAGAGTGCGTTGCAGTTGATGGTAGCATTGTAAAAGCCCATGCCAACAATTTTCATTTGATCAAAATTGAAGAAATTGAATTTTTACAAAGTTTGATTTTAGATTATGGTGGAAACTGGAGTAAAAATAGTATTTGGTACAAAATACACCAATACTACAACCAAAATAAAAAAAATGAGGAAATAAGTAATTTAATAAGTGAAATAAATGATAATTTGAATAAAAATGCGTTAATTCTTCTTAAAACTGCTTTAATTAGTATGGATAATATGTATTATGTTCTTGATTTATTGAGTGTTTTAAAAGCAAATTATAATGAAAAACATACTATCAGTTTAACAGACCCTGAATCAAGATGGATGATGGATAAAAAAGGAAATATGGGTTTAAATTACAATTATCAAGTTGCTGTAGACAGTAAAAATGGAATGGTTGTAGGTCAATATCTAACACAGAATGCTACGGACGCTAATGAACTATTTGAAATGTTGCATGAACTAAAAATACAAATGGGAATCAATCCTAAAGTATTAATTGCAAACAACGGATATATGAACGACAATGTAATAAAATACGCTTATAAAAATAACATAGGATTATTGATGCCAGATCGAGCAGAAAGCAGTAAATCCAAACCTAAAAATAAAGAAAAACCATTTGCCAAAGCAAATTTCGTTTATGAATGGAAAACAGACTCATTTATCTGCCCAATGGATGAACATCTACATTACAAAAACGATAGAAAACTAAACGGCGAATGGATGAGAGTATACTCAACAAACAAGTGTAAAACTTGCTCTGTTAAAAATCAATGTACTCAAAGCAGAGTAAAAGAAATTTTCGAACCTGTCGATGATTTAAGATGGAAAATGAAAGCAGATTTCAAATCTCCTGAAGGAAAAATATACTATAAAAAAAGAGCAAATCTAAACGAAGCACATTTCGGATTACTCCGAAATGTACACCATTTCCAAAAATTAAATAGAATAGGCATGATAAATGCAGAAAAAGAACTAACAATACTCTCAATAGCCCACAACATACAAAAAATACACAAAAACCTAAACGCAACACTAATTTAAACAAAAAAACAAACAATTAAAAATACACTTCCAAACAAAAAACACAAATATAAACAAACTTAAAATTAAGCAAAACAACTACAAAAATAACCCAAAATTCTAAAAAAAAGTAACGAAGTGCAATTTCAAGTGTAAAATAACACCTGAAACTCCACTAACCTCAATCTAAGAATAAAACCTTTTTATTTAAATTCAATTAAAAAAATTGAATTATTGGACGAACTCTTATAATTTCTTTTTTTATTATTTTTAAGGATTTTGTCAATAATTTAATTTTTTGATATTTTTTCTTATTTTATCTATTTTAGAGTAATTTGGCTTTTGTTTTCATTTTTGAGTGTTGAGAGCTTTTATTTTTTCATTGTTTTTAGATGTTTTCAATCGTAATTTTTATTTAATTTGAGTTCAAAAATTAAATTTGAACTTCCATTTTTGAATTAATGGTGTTTCTTCTCAAAAAATGGTTGTTTAGGATATGGCGTACAGTCTATCTTAATGATAAACTATTAACACATCTAATGATGGAGATGCTTAATACGCTGTGTCTTTAAGATTAATTAGTCTTGTAAGGTTGTAAATGGTGTTTCTTAGTTGGATCTCGTTGTTTACTGCATTATCTGTAGTTCCGATTAATTTCAAAACTCCATTATCACCTTTCAAAAAACCATTTATACCTTCACTTCTTGAAAAACGAGCTTGATAATGAGTATTATATCTTTTATTCAAGAATTTTTCAGTCATTTCAAAATTAAGGTCTGTAGATTGGATTACAAAGGTTTTATGTTTGCAGTTTTCGATATTTGAGCATCCATTACAGGAATATGTTTCAAAGAAATACCTTTTTGTCTTACAATTGTCCGGAAGACCATCATCCTTATGTGGTTTCCGATGTTTCATAGTTTTGACTTTTATTAACCTCATAAAACGTTCATCTGGATAGATATGTCCGTTTTTAACTCTTTCAAAATCCTTTTTAGAAGAATAATTTCTTTTTTCCTTAAGATTATTCTCTCGTCTTAATTTATTGTTATGTTCTTCAGATAACTTTTTAGGCATTACTAATGCATTTATTTTATTTTTAAATAAGTAATGGAGGTTTTCCGTACTGAAATAACCTGAATCTGCGATTAAAATATGTTCTCGGAGCCTTCGTCGTATTTCTTTATAGTTCCATCTTTCTCTAAATTCTTTCTGCATTTCAATAAATAGTTTAACGGTTTCTTTAATGTCTTTTAAAACATATTTCATTGTTTTCCGGTCATTTGATTCTGATAAGAGCATTCCAATTAATATTATGTGATTTTCTGTCATGATTTCTTGCAGATTAAAAGAAAACGATTTTTCTTACATTCATCTTCCATTTTAAACTATCATAATATTGAATAGTCAATAAAAACCATTTAAAATCAATGAAATTTAACCAAATTTAAGTAAAATAAAGAAAGCATCAATTAAATTAGTTTACAACTTTAACACTTGTAAAATAACAAAAGACAAAAAATAACTATTTAAAGAAAGAACAACAAACAGCAAATTATTAATAAAGTAATATGCTAATAAAATAGAAACTAAGAGTTTTTAGAAAAAATAAGGTTGACGACTTGATAAAACTCATAGTAATTAGTGAATTGGGAGGAGTTATTATTGCAAATAAAAATGTTGAATTAATGAGAGGAAAGCCAGAAATTGCTGTTAGAAAACTAGCGATTCCAATAATGATATCCATGCTTTTAACAGCATCATATAATATTGTTGATGGTATTTGGATTGCAGGATTAGGTCAAACTGCTATTGCAGGAATAGGTTTTGTAACACCAATATTCATGATTTTAAATGGTGTTAGTGTAGGGTTAGGTAATGGGGCGACAAGCAGTATTAGTCGTGCTGTTGGAGCAAAAAATCATAAAAGAGCTAGTAAGTCAGCAACACATTCAATTGTAATTTTACTAATGGCTTCGATAATTTTGACTATAATTTTGCTTATAATTCAGGAACCTTTGCTTAAAGCATTCGGTGCTAGTGGTCAATCATTAGTTGAAGCAATTAAATATGCAACACCATTATTTGCAGGTTTATTTGCTTTTATTTTTGCTAATGGGGGAAGTGGGATTCTCCGTGGGGAAGGTGATATGAAAAGGGCAATGTATGCAATGATAGTCTCTGTTGTTTTAAATTTTATTTTAGATCCTGTTTTTATCTATGTTTTAAACTTAGGTTCAACTGGAGCTTCACTTGCAACAATAGTGAGTTCTATTGGTGCTGCAATTGTGATAATGTATTGGATTTTAATTAAAAATGATACTTATGTTGATGTTACTTTTAAAGGATTTAGATTTGACTTAGAAATAACTCGAGACATCTTAAAAGTAGGTATTCCATCTTCATTGGACATGTTTATGATGTCACTTGCAATGAGTTTTTATTTGATATTTATTTCATCTGTTGGTGGTGAATATGGTATTGCAGCATTTACATCTGGTCAAAGATTGTATTTGTTTGGAATAATGCCTTTAACAGCTATTGGTAGTGCAGTTGCAGCTGTTAGTGGAAGTGCTTTCGGCGCTAAAAATTGGGATTATTTGTCAAGAACCCATAGTTATGGTACAAAATTCGCCATGCTATTTGCAGTCCTAATCATGCTTATTTTAGTAATATTTGCACCGCAATTATCATTGATTTTTGCATATACTCCAGATACAGCTCCTTTAACTCCTGAAATAACAAATTTCTTAAGAATAGCTTCCTTTGGTTTACTTTTAGTTGGTTTTGGCATGCCTTCAAGCTTTTTCTATCAGGGAATTGGTAGGGGAACAACTTCTCTTATGTGGACAATCATAAGAGAATTAATTTGTACTGTAAGTTTTACTTATCTATTTGGAATTGTATTTGGTTGGGGGTTAATTGGTATTTGGACAGGTTTGGCAGTTGGTAGAATCATAGCATCTATTTTCAATTATGCTTATGCCAGATATACCATTCGCAAGTTAAAAACAACTTTAAATGATGCAGTTATTTAATCATTGAGAACAGAGATTTGTTTTAAAAATAAATAATTTAAATCTTTCTACTAGGCAGTAGGGGTATTTGTATTTATTTTTTTCCAAATTTCATATTGTTTTAGTCTTTTATCAGTTTAAAACACCATTTAAATCATTTTATTTTTATCATTCTGGAAGTAATATTAATTTTTAATATGTCATTGTTAAGTATTATTTTTTAAATTTTCTCTAATCCGTGATATTTTTGTTAATCATGGGTTGAATTTATAATAATCATTTTATAGTTCATTAATCTCTTTTTAAATTTATTTAAATTATTGTTTTTTTGTTAATAGGTATTTTTTTTAAAAGTTTGATAGGTGTTGTTATTACTTTTTATATAAAAAATAATAGAATTGTATTAAATAACTTTATATATGTATTATTTCAAACCAATTCTTATATTCTTGATAAAATTTCGATTGTTGGGAATATGTTAAAAATTAATTGGAGGTCAAAATATTAGAAAACAACTACTTTTATTCATTACTCTTATTACATTCTTAATGTTTGTAACAGGTGCAGTTTGTGCAGGTGATGCAGATGCATTTGATAATGCCGCTTTAGGTATTGATTCAGCATCTTATTCGGATGCAATATCAAGTTCTAATGATGATATTAACGAACAAGTTTCTGATTCTCAATCTTCAAATATTTTGAAAGATTCTGGATCCGGCAATACTACTTCTGTTGAGGTAAAAGTTAATTATCAATATTCTGATGATGCAAATAAATTAGTTCCTGATTTTTATGTAGTTTCTAATGGAAAATACCTTAATTTTACAAAAAATTATAATGTGAATGATAAAAATTATGTTCTAAATATTAAAGATGCTTTGGCAGGCAGTTATAATATTACTGCAATGACATCTGGATATGTTAGTCAATCTAAAATAATTAGTGGTGCAGATTTAACTAACCTTGTTTCCTTTGATTTAAAAGCTACAAAAGCTTATGAATTAGGAAAAACAGTTACTGAATCAGCAGATAAATTATTAGATTTCAAAAATGCCGATGATATTCTTATTGTCACTTCAGCTGGTGTAGCTAAATTATATGGCAAATGCAGTGAAGAGGCAATAGAGGGTATTATAAATTATGGTAACCATATAGCTTATACCGATGTTTTAATGCTACGCCAATCTGCTGTAGATCCGATTGACTTTGCTTTTATAACTAAAAAAGGAAATCAATTAAAAGCAGCAATATTTGAGAACGGGTCAACAAAACACTCTTACTTGGGTACTATTTCTGAAAACATGACCAAAAAGCAATGGAATACTTACTTTAAGTCTATTAAAGGTAAGAACGCATGGGCATTTGCAAGTTTAGCAAATGGTTGGGTTGCAGGTGTTTCAAGAGAAGTGCTTCAGGAAGGTGCATTCCATGGACATATTTGTGAAGGAACATTAGGCGGATTTAGTATTGTGCAAGCTTTATTAAAATATTACCCTCCTGTAAAAGAAACCCAATCTGAAGGTGCAGGTTCTCCAGGCGATATAACTTCATACAAGATTCTTGGTGTTCCAGGGGGATCTGATGATGATGCAGCAATGTTTTTCTTAGATGCAACTATTGGTAAAACTGGTTATGTAGGTGTTGATACCACAGCAACTGGTGCAACTGAGAATATGATTGGCTTTATCAGATGGTATGCTAGTTCCAATACTGGTGATTTAATCATCATGTCATTAAATTCCACTAATGTTAAAAATACTTTCATAAAAGAAACTGGTATTAATCCAGATTCCGGAAGTTTGGAAGAATTAAAATACTGTTCATGGTGGATTAAAAAAATTAATACAAATCCTGGATGTTTAGTTGACTTTTTATATGAATTTACTAATTTAACTGCAGAACAGTATTATTATTTAATGGGTACAAATGCCGATGTTAGTGCAGATGGTCATGCTATTCAAGCTATTGATGCTCATGGTTTAGATATGAAATATATTTTATCTTTAAATTTACCAAAAGCAACAAGAACAAATGCTGATACTATTAAAGGCACATTAACTGATGCTCAAATGAAACAAATTGGTATTGATGCAGCTAAAAAAGGAAAAGAGTTATTCAAAAATGAATTAGGTATTGATATTGACAGAGATAATGTTGACTTTGCAGTATTTACTTCAGCAGGTTATGTTTACTTGAAAGGTCAAGAAACAGTTTTAGTTCGTGATGGTCTTCATGAAGTATTAGGCACTAGTTTATACAGTAAAAACATGTTACAATACCACCAAGCACTTTGGAAGCCATTATGGTTTGCATTTATCTTACGTCATCCGGACACAAAAGAAATTCATGCAGCATATCTTAGATACAATGTTAATGGATCATTCTTTGTAGGGGAACTTGATGGTGATAAAGTAATAAACATAGGCATTGATACTTTAAATAACTCTGCAAAAGTAAAAGCTATTCCAAAATCTTTCATGCCAGATGGAAATTGGTTCAGTATTCAGACTATTGCAAATGCATGGAGATCTCACCCAGCATTTGATCAAATATTGTCTTTCTTATACCACAATCATGTATGTCCGGGTGTACAACCGGGATTCTTTATAACTGACCACATTCAAAAGAAATATCCTTTAGGTGAAAATGAATCATATACTTACATTGCTTCAACTACTTTCTGTAAGGATGACAGTATGACTTATTTATTAGGTATTTCTCCAGGTATGGGTACTTTTTTAGTTAAAAAATTACCTAATAATGAAACTGTATCTGAATATATTGCTGGCGGAACTTACCAGGGTGTTCTTGTGGTATGGGATAATAATCTTAAAGTTGGTAAGGTTTCTATTTTAAGTTTCAAATGGGGTGACATTGATACAAGTATGTACAGTACCTCTGAAGCTAAACGTGCTGCTCAAATCGAGGCTTACATTGATTTGTATAATGGGGTAAATAATCCAAATATTAAATCACGCCCTATTGTTTCTACAGACTGTGAGAAATGGATTAATGAAGAACAATTTAATAAATTAAAGCAAGGTGCTGATGATTCCGTTATTAGATATGTTAAAGGTCTTAACAATGTTACTAAAGAAGATTTATTAAAGTCTATTGCAGATAATAATAAAGATAAGACAAAAAACAATACCAAAGACAATACTAAAAAATCTAACACTACATCTAATGCAAAATCTGATGGCTCCAGATCTAATTCAAATGGTCATTCTAAGTCCACTGATGCTAGGTCATCTAATCCATCTCAAAGTAGATATTATGGTCATGCAAATGCAGCTACAAGTAAAGAACCTGTAAATGTTGGAGACAGTTCACAACCTTTAGAAGATTCTGAAGCTGATCAAAGTTCAGACAGTAAGTCAAAATCTTATGAAGTTTCAAAATCTATTGAAACACAATCTGCAGATTCCAATAATCTTTTATATGCTTTAATAGGTATTTTAGCAATTGGAATTGTATTAGGTTTAGGTTACATGAGACGTAAATAAAACTAAACATATTAATTAATAACTCATTCAATTGAGTTATTATTTTTTTATTTTAATAATTTGGTTGAATTTAATTAAATAAATTTTTATTATGGGTTTGTTTAATTAAATTTAATTATAAAATGGTGATTTAATGAAATATAAAAGACTGGCATTGTTGATAACAATAATTTTTATCATATCATTTGTTTCAACTAGTGTATGTGCTCATCCAGGACATGGTTCTGAGTATGCTGAGGAGGTAACTGTAGAAACTCCTTCTCATCCTTCTGATTCAGGGTCTGGTTCTTCTGGAAGTTCTAGTTCTAGCTCATCTAGTGGCCATAGTTCTTCAAGTAGTTCAAGTTCTAGCTCATCTGGTAATTCTGCTTCTTCTGGAGGTTCTGCATCTTCTGGCAGTTCTGGAAATTCTCATTCAGGTGGTTCTAGTTATTCTTCTAGCAATCCAAATCAATTAAGTTCTGACGAGTCTTCATCTGGTGTTTTGGAAGTGAAAGATAATTCAACAATTGAAAAAAACAGTACTGATAAAGCAAGCAATGATACAAATATTTCTGATAATGATGATGAAAATAATGATTTGTTCAATATAAACAATATAATTTTATTTGTAATCGTATTGATGTGTGGATTTTTCATAGCGGTTGTGATGTCAAAATTTTTCACTAAGGAATAATTATGGAGATATTATGGTTTTTAGTTCATTATGGTCTATAGCTTTTATAGGTTCTATAATAATTTTTTCTATTGTTATTGGGTTGATTTTAGGTTTAAATGTTTCTAAAAAATATATGGTTAAATTTTCTATCGTTTCAATAATGGTCATGTTAATATTAATTTATTTAATGAATTTATATAATGATCAGTTAAATTTGGCTATTGGTTCGTATAATTATTTATTGCTGTTTGTAATTTCATCTATTTTAATTTTCATTGGATATTTGATTAATAAAAGTAAGGATGTAAATAAAGTTATTTCATTGTCTTATTTATCCTTTGTATTAATCGCATTCACATGTATTTTATCTAAAAATGTTTTAAATGGTTGGGGAGATATTCAAATAACGTTATTGGCAACATGCTTATTTAATTCATTGGTAATTGCGGTATTCGCTATTAAAAAATTGAAAATTTTAAGTAATTCTTATGAATATTTGGGTAAATTCTATTTTATTTTTGGAATTTATTTTTTGGTAGTTTCTTTATTCATTCCAAACCTCGTTGCTTTGGATGTTAATACTATGAAACCGATAAATATTGTTTCTATAGAATCAATCATTCTTACTATTGTGTTATTGGCTGTAGTGGTTAGTTTAGGTTTATTATATAATAAAAAAAATACTTTATTTAAATAATTTATGTGGTGTTTTATGTGGTAAGTATTCCAGGAAGTGAATTGTTAATCGCAGCATTAAATGTTGTATCTCAGAGTTTACAGATTCCGGTAATTATTTTCTTATTAATATTTGCTGTTTTTGCAATATTTGCATTTGGAGGGTTAATTTCAGATTATAATTGTCGTATTAAATTGAATAGAGAATATAAGGAGAAATTAATTTTTTCATTGGTCAATGCCAGTTCTATAGACGAACTTAAAAGCATTGTCAGCAATTCTGAAATTTATGATAATCAAAAGGAAGTATTATTGAAAGTAGTTAATGCACATTCTCTTTCAATTGAATCAAGAGAATCATGGGCTTTAAATTTGATTGAAGATGAAGAGGTAGTCATGGCAAAATCTCTTGAAAGACTTGATATTGTTACACGTATCGGCCCGACTTTAGGATTAATGGGAACTTTAATACCAATGGGTCCGGGTCTTGCAGCGTTGGGTAGTGGAGACGTATCTACATTAGCTAATGCAATCATTGTAGCATTTGATACAACTGTTGTGGGTATTGGAGCTGGTGCGGTTGCTTATGTTGTTGCTAAAATTAGACGTAGATGGTATGAAGAATATTCTTCTAATTTGCAACTATTTGTCAATGCGGTTTTAGAAAATTTAAAGGATTAGATGATTTCATGATTCGTAGAAGAAAAGGAAAATTTCTAAGCCATGGTGAAGAAGATCCAATGGCAGGGACAACTAATCTTGTTGATGCAATGTTAGTAATTGCTGTAGGGTTGTTAATATTTTTAGTAATTTCATGGAATATGCAAAATATTGTCTTTAATGAAAATATGGATGAACAACAAAGACAAAAAGTTAAAGATGCTATAAACGAAGTTTCACAAGTAGATCAGGGTGAAGAATTAGAAGACACTCCTGATTTAAGTAAATCATCAGGTAGTGGTTATACTGAAATGGGTAAAGTTTATAAAGATTCTGAAACGGGCAAATTGATCATGGTTGAAGGTTAATTATATTAAAATAAACCTTAAACTTTTTAGGGCATGTTATATTTTAATTAAAGTGATGCTTAAAATCATGATAAAATATAATATGGTGAGGAATTATTGTTTATCTAATAAATCCACTACTTTATTTGCAATAAATACGCAACAGTCAACACAGGGTGATTTATCCTTCCCATGATTAGTTATTTTATCGCATCTAACAGTGCCATATTCATCTTTAAAAGCATTAAAAATTTCTTTTGCATTTTCTTTAATGATTGGAGGAGCTTCATTTAAAATACCGTTGGCCATTAATGCACCAGTTACTGCGCCACAGGTTCCTTCATCAAATGTTCCGCCCATTCCTCCTGCAAATCCACAAGATAATTTTGTCATTTCTTGAGGAGTTATGTCCGCCTCAGCAGTTTCACAAAGACCCATTAAAGTTGATTCGGAACAGCTTTTAAATGTTCTATATTCCCTAATTTTTTCTTCTAAAATTTTTTTATCAAGTTTCATACTACAATCTCCCACATATTATTATATAAATTATATTAACAATGAATATTAAATAGTTATTTAGTGAAAATAGTGAGTTGATAAGAAAATGCATCCAAGACCAAGTCCAATTGCGGCTTCTCTTTATACTCTAAGAGATATGAATGTCGATGTTATTATTATGCATGGGCCAAATGGTTGTTGTTTTAGAACTGGAAGACTATTGGAAAGTGATGGAGTAAGAGTTCTAACAACTGCAATGGCCGAAAACGATTTTATTTTAGGCGCTGGTGAAAAACTGGAAGAAACTTTAATTAAGGCTTATGACATGTTTGAACCTAAATTAATGGGGGTTGTTGGAACATGTGCAAGCATGATTATTGGAGAAGACTTAAAAGAAGCAATAGCTAATGCTGATTTGCCTTGTACAGTTATCCCTGTCGAATCTCATGGAGGATCAGGTGAAGGGGATAATACTATTGGAGCTATTATGGTTTTAGAATCAGCTGTTGAATGTGGAGTAATCCCTCGTGAAGAAGCTGACAGGCAAATTGAAATGCTTGAAAAAGCAACGGAAGTAGAAAAAACTCGTGGAATGGCTCAAGGCAGATATATCAAACCAAACTTTGGAGATTCTAAAGAACGTGTTGCAAAAGTCGTTGTTCAAGCCATTAAAGAGGGCAAAAATGTAGCTTTTGTTCACAACGCCAAAAAAGAGACTGCATATTTATTTGCAGATATTATTAATTTTGATTACACGGAAATTAATCAAGATAATAAACCTATTGTTGTTGCCAATTTAGATGAAAATATAGGTTTAGAACGAATCAGAGGTCATGCAAGGAATATCAAAGAAGAATTGCCAATGGATATTGACTTTATTACTGGAGGATTAGATGAATATCCTGTAACTGCAGATGTTGCAGCCAAATATTTAAAAGATAAAGATTTAGATTTAATTGTTGTATTTGGTGTTCCTCATGCATTTCCAATCGAAGAATTTGACATTGAATCAGTAGCTGTAACCGATGGACCACGTTTAGTAGAACCTTTAAAGGATTTAGGTTATACTCATGTTGTTGCAGAACTTGATGCACATTCAAAAACACTTGGAACTGATAAAATCGTATTTTCTGACTTTGGCGAAATGATTAGGTCAACTAGCGGATGGTTAAATGAATGATAACAATAATTGATTATAAAAGTGGAAATTTAAAAAGTATTTCCAATGGATTTAGAAAAATTGGTGCTGATTATCAAATCACTGATGATAAAGAAATTATTGCAGATAGCGATTACTTGGTACTGCCTGGTGTTGGAGCATTTGGTAGTGCGATGGAGAATTTAAAACCATTTGAAGATGTAATAAATGAACATGTAAATGATAACAAGCCATTTCTTGGAATTTGTCTGGGTCAACAAGTATTAATGGGGTCAAGTGAGGAATCTCCAGAAATTAAAGGTTTAAACTTGTTTAAAGGACATGTGGAATTGTTGTCTGGGAATGTAAAAATACCTCATATGGGGTGGAATCAACTAAAAGTAGTCAATGATTCTCCAATTTTAGAAGGCATTGACAAAGAATTCTTTTATTTTGTTCACTCATATCATGTAGTTCCTGATGATGATGAAATAATTGCCGGAGTATGTGATTACGGTGGAGAAATTGTAGCAAGTTTATCTCAAAACAATTTATTTTCAACGCAATTCCATCCGGAAAAAAGCGGAAAAGCAGGATTAAAAATTATTAAAAACTTCACTAATTTGGAGATATAATTAATGGATATTGAAGGATTTGTAAGGGCAAGAATTGAGGATTATTCATATGATGATTTAGCTGAAATTCTCTCCTTACGTATTAGAGAGTATAAAAACATTTCACAAGATAATTCAGTTGAAATGGCAAAAGCTGTAATTGATGAGGTTTCAACAACTTTAAAATTACAAGAAAGTGATGACGAATTTTTAAAAGAAATAGTTAATGTTAATAAATCCGAGGTCTTGATGGGTGAAATGGGTGTAGGTTCCCGTGGAGCCGGAGACTTTTTTGTTCACAGAAAAATAGCAGAAATTGTAGCTTCAACTAACACCGCATCATTAGTTAACCCTTCAGAACAAGATGATGGGGGTGTTGTTAAATCATCTGTTAGTGATGATGAAGTTTATATTACAACAGCTGTTGATGGGATACATTCAAGATTAAGTGAATACCCGTTTTTAGGCGGTTTTCATGTTACAAGAGCAACACTTCGTGACGTTTGTGTAATGGGAGCAGACCCGGTAGCTATTCTAAGTGATGTCCATCTAGCGGATGATGGAGACGTTGCTAAAATATTCGACTTTACGGCAGGTGTTGCAGCGGTGTCTGAACTAGTTGACGTTCCAATAGTTGCTGGAAGTACATTGCGTGTTGGTGGGGACATGGTTTTAGGCGATAGGTTTGTTTCAGCTGTTGGTAGTGTTGGTGTTTCGCCTTATCCTCCAACAGCAAGAAAAGGGGCAACTGAAGGAGATGTAATTCTTTTAACTGAAGGATCTGGCGGCGGAACAATAACAACTACTGCATTATACAATGGATTTTTCGATGTGGTGTGGGATACAATGAATGTTAACTTTGTTCAAGCGTCACATGCATTATTCGAAGCTGATTTAGTCAAAGACATTCATGCAATGACTGATGTAACTAATGGGGGATTGCGTGGAGATGCTCATGAAATATCAAACACTACAGGTGTTGGATTGGAGTTTTACGAAAAAGAAATTCGTGAAATGGTGGCTCCGAATGTATTGAACATGCTTGAAACTTTAAATATTGATCCATTAGGGGTTTCAACAGATTCATTGATGTTAATCGTACCTCCTGAAATTTCAAATGATGTTAAAAAAGCTGTTAGCAAATACGATGTTGCTATATCTGAAATTGGGCAAGTTAATAACTCTGGTGAACCGATTTTAGTCAAAGAAGATGGTTCTATTGATAAGTTAGTTCCATTATTTAGGGAAGCAGCATATACAAAAATTAAAAAATTGGTTGGGGATACTACTCCTGAAGACTTTGAACTTATGAAGCAAAAGGTTCAAAAAGCTTCAGATGAAGCTATCGCCAAAAAAGATAAAGTCATTGAATACATTAAAGGAAATTAAATAATTTCCTCCCTATTTTTTTCTGAAGTGCGACTAGGCACAAAATCGCACTTGGCAATTTTTTATAAATTTAAAATCCCAATTATTTAGCATGTTAGATATTAAAGGGTCATTTTACATTATTGATGCACTTCTTGCAGTATTTTTACTTTTAATCGTATTTTTAGTAGTCAACACAGCAATAACCATGCCAACATATGATTATTCTTATGAAAGCAGAGACATAAGGATTGCTCAAGATGTTATGGAGTCATTAAGTGGAAAAATAGATTTTACAGACCAAACATTCATTGGTAAAATTTCAACTATTTTAAAAGATGAGGATAATTCAAAAGAAAGTATTAAAGAAGTTTCTAAAATGTCTAGGGATAAATTAAATTCATATAATCTTAAAAATTATAAGTTATGTGAGAATAATGTTTTTGATGGGAAAATTCTGGCTTCTCGAGGGAATTTTAAAAAAGCTGCCGATGTTGATGTAGCAACAAGAAATTATGGGGATTATTCTTACACGTTATCTGTGTGGGAGAATTAATTTGAGAGGTGACACAATCATTTTATGTTCAATAAGAACATCAAATAATAAAAAACATTTAAATTTAAAGTTTGAATTTTAAAAATATATAAATTAATATTAATTAGACAAAAATCTAATTTTATGGTTGTGCTGCATCGTCAATCTGGAATAAAAAAATTAAAAATAAAAAAGAAGAAAACCCTTAAGTTTCTAGGAATGAAATTATTTCATAAACATTAAATACTATAAAAACCTTACGTTTATATGTTATCTTATTTTGTTTAGCCCTGGTGGTGTAGTTTGGATAACACATGGGACTGCGGATCCCATTCCCCGGGTTCAAATCCCGGCCAGGGCATTATAATTCCGTGATTATTATGTTAAATGCTGATACTTATGTTACTCCTCAAAAAGGAATTGAGGGAACTATTAGAAATAGATATGAAGATTTTTATGTAGAGGAAATTCCAGAAATTGTTCCGTCTGGCGAAGGTCCAAATATTTATATCTGGATTGAGAAATTAGGAAGAACTACATTAGATATTGCTCTAGATATTTCAAGAGACTTACATATCTCAAGAAAAAGATTGGGATTCGCCGGAATGAAAGATAAAAAAGCTTTAACCCGTCAATGGATTTGTATTGCAAATATGGATTCGGAAGAACAAATGAAGCAAGTTCAAAATTTAGATATTTACAAAACTGATTTTTTAAAAGTTGTTCGTGGTCGTAAAAAACTCAGAATGGGTCAGCTTAAAGGAAATAAATTCAAAATCTTAATTAAAGATTTAGATGATATAGAGAAATCCGCAGGGATTGCTAATGATGTCCTAAATGAGTTACAAACTACCGGCGTTCCTAATTACTTTGGCTGGCAGAGATTCGGGAAACCTAGAACAAATACTCATTTGGTTGGTGAAGCTTTAATCGAAAATGACTTAAAAAAGGCTGTAGACAGATATATTGGCGGGCCATCTGAAGAGAAACATGAAGAAAATCAAATGGCGAGACAAGCTTATGATGATGGAAACCTTGAAGAATCTCTAAATTTAATGGGTAAGGGAATGAGATATGAAAAAATGATGATTCGTGAGTTAATTAAAGATTCTAAAAAAGGCGAATTAACTGATAAATCATATAAAAATGCTTTACATGCGCTCCCGAAACCTTTACAAAGAATGTTTGTCCATGCTTATCAATCTTATTTATTTAATGAAGCTGTAAGTAATCGTGTAGCTATGGGAATTGATAAATACATTGAAGGGGACATTGTCATTGACAGAGAAGAACACATTGTCTATGATAAAACTCCTGAGGAGTATCAGAAACTAATTGATAATTTTGAAGCAAATCCGACCTGTCCATTATATGGTACTAAAGTTCCATACGCAGGGGGAGTAGTTGGAGAGATGGAAAGAAATGTATTGAAAGGTTATAATCTTACTAAAGAAGATTTTGAAGTTCCAAAAATGCCGCGTTTAGGAAGTCATGGTCTTAGAAGATTCATGAGATTCCAAGTTTGGGATGCTAGTGCAACACCAACAGATGATGGTGTTTTGTGCGAATTTTCAATCAATAAAGGTTCTTATGCTACTGCAGTTTTAAGAGAAATCATGAAAGTTGAGGTAATCTAGGTGAAATAATGGTAATTTGTCTAGATTGTGGAAAAGAAGTTCCAAAAAATAAATTTTGCAAAAATTGTGGAGCTTACATTTCAAATATTGATGAACCAGTTAAAATAGAATCTAAACCTATTGTGGAAGGCAATGCTTTAAATGCAGAAAATCAAGATAAATCCGCGTCCTGTTTTAATTGTGGTCATGAGTTGTCCTGTGATTTTCATTTTTGTCCAAATTGTGGTCAGGATTTAACATCTCAAAAAATTAACTCTAAAAAGGATGGCGGTGATAAAAACACACTTTTAGCTGTTATTTTAAGTGTTTTCATACCGGGATTAGGTCAAATTTATTTAGGGCTTGATAATAAGGGAGCAATATTTTTAATAGCTTATATTGTATCGGTATTCTTGATTTTATGTTTAATAGGTATTTTATTTGTAATTATTATTTGGGTTTGGGCATTAATTGACACTATAATATCAATTAATGCTTTAAATCGTGGTGAAGAGGTTGTAGATAAACTATTTTGAGTGATTTTATGATTAAATGTAGAAATATATCAAAAGGAAAAGGAAAAGGCAAATTAATTGTTTCATCAGAGCCGATTAGTTTTTTAGGAGGAGTAAATCCTGAAAATGGTGAGATAATCGATCCAAATCATGAATTGAAAGGAAAAATCATTAAAGATAAGGTATTATTTATTCCGGGCGGAAAAGGTTCTACTGTTGGATCTTATGTAATTTTTCAAATGATGAAAAACAATACGGCTCCTAAAGCAATTATTTGCTTAAATGCAGAACCAATAATAGCAACTGGCGCCATAATGTCTGATATCCCAATGGTTGACTCTCCATCTGATGTTAGAAATTTAACAACAGGAACATTAGTGGAAGTTGATGGGGATAATGGAACGATAGAGATATTATAGTGAAATTATGCAAACCCTAATTGAAAATGTAAATATTGTAAATCCATTTGAAGAGATTAAAACAAATCAAAGTATTTTAATCGAAGATAAAATAATTAAAGAAATCTCATCAAGTAAAATAAAAGCAGATGGAAAAGTTATTGATGGAGAAGATAATTATTTGCTCTCAGGATTTATTGATTGCCATGCTCATATTTTTGCAAAGGGTTTTCACAAGCAAGAAAATATGGCAAATCCATTAGGAATTCATTTTTACAATGCGGTGCCTCATTCTTTGCAAACAATTAATGCAGGCGTTACAACAATTAGAGATTGCGGATCTGCTGATTTAAGTTTTAAATTAGCTCAAAAACAAAAATTATTCATAGCTCCAAAAGTACATTTGTCAATAACTCCATTAGTCATAACTGGGGGACATTTTGATTTATTCCTGCCTTCTGGTTGGGATATGGAAATAAGGTATCCTGGTTTTCCTAAAGGGAGATGCGATGGTGTTGAAGAAGTCTTAAAAAAGACTCGTGAAGTTAAAAGGGCAGGTGCTGATTTTATTAAAGTAATGGCAAGTGGAGGAGTATTGACGGCAAATACTTCACCGGAATTTGCTGAATTTAACAAAAGTGAGTTAAAAACAATAGCATATGAAGCTAAATCCACCAACATGAAAGTTTCAGCTCATTGCCATAGTTTAAAAGGCATTAATAATTGTATAGATGCAGGATTTAGCTCAATTGAACATGGAACATTCATTGATAGAAAAACTTCTAAAAGAATGGTTGAAAAAAATGTCAGTCTTGTTCCGACATTGCTTGTTCATAATTTCTTATATAAAAACGGTTTTCCAGTATGGGACAGCTATGCGAATGAAAAAACATCTAAACTAAAAGAGATAGTTAAAGTTCACAAAGAAAACATATCGCTTGCCTATGGGGAAGGGGTTAATATATTAATGGGAACTGACAGTGGTGTTATTCCTCATGGACATAATTTAGAGGAATTAGTTCATTTAACTGATATTGGAATGAGTGAAGATGAAGCAATAGCTAGTGGCACAGTCAGATCTGCTGAATTTTTAGGATTTGACAACTTGGGATTAGTTAAAGAAAATTATGCTGCAGATTTAATTTTAGTTAATTCAAATCCTTTAGAGGACATTAGCGTTTTAAGTAATAATGATAATATTTTGAGAGTTATTCAGGATGGTTTGGAAGTTAAAAATTGATGCTGGTTGCAATCAATATCCATATTGTATCAGTATGATTGTTTCAATACTTTGCAGTTGAAGTTGATAGTGCAGGGAAATATGTAAAGTATGCGTAATTGCACGTAAATCTTATTATTAATGCTTCATTTTTGACTAGCTGATTTATATTTAATTTTACTCTTTTTTAATCTAACAGTTTATTTTTTTTTATCTGGCACTGTTGCAGGTTTTGTTTAACCTAAACTTTTATAATGGTTAAAAGCAATATTATGTTTTATATAATAGAAACGGTTGTGATGGAATGGTAAAACATAAACGTATGGATTTGCCAATTGAAGGAATGCACTGTGCTTCATGCGTTTTAAGTGTTAATAAAACTTTTGGAAAAATTGATGGTGTAGAAGAAGTTGATGCGGATTTGTCAGCTAATAAACTACATATTACAATAGACACTAAAAAAATTTCTTATGAAGACATGGAAAGGTTGGTTAAAAACCTTGGCTTTGAACTTCATACAGATGAAATGACTATAAGAATCCAAGGTATGCATTGTGCGTCATGTACAATGAATGTTGAGAATTACCTAATAAGGTTAGATGGTATTTTTGATGTTAAAGCTGATTTGACTTCACAAACAGCAAAAATACGTTATGACTCTTCTAAAGTAACATTAGATGAAATTGAAGAGGTGATTGTTTCTTTAGGCTTTGAACTTTTAGGTGTTGAAGGTCAAACAGAAATTGATGAAGAAGCTATATACCAGCAAGATTTAAAAGAGAAAATGAATAGAATCATTGTTGGTTTGATATTTTCCGTAATTTTAATGATTTTAATGTTTAGTGGATGGGATCCTTTAATGGGTTTGACCCATAACATTCATGAAGCTACTGGAATTCACATATCCTCTATGGGATTGTTATCATTGATTGTAAGTATAGGACCATTTTTCTACATTTCCTTACCGATCCTCAAAGCAGGAATCAACGGTTTAATGCATAAAAACTTGAATATGGATGTAATGTATTCCATGGGTATTTTAGTTGCATATGTATCAAGTATTTTTGGAACTTTTGGTATTGTTTTAGACCACACTTTCATGTTTTATGATTCAGCTGTAATGCTTCCTTCATTCTTAATGATTGGAAGATATCTTGAAGCTAGAGCTAAAAAACGTACCTCTGATTCAATTCGTGAATTAATTGGTCTTCAACCAACTGTTGCAACATCAATTGAATTAGATGAAAATGGCGAGATTGCCTCTCAAAAAGAAGTTTCCATTGTTGATATTGTAATTGATGATTTACTTTTAGTAAAACCCGGTGACAAAATACCTGTAGATGGGGATGTTGTTGGTGGGGAATCTTATGTTGATGAATCAATGATTAATGGTGAACCAATTCCTAAAGTCAAAAAAGACGGTGAAGAGGTCTTTGCCGGAACTATTAATCAGGATGGTGTTTTGCATATTAAAGCTAAAAAAATTGGTAAAGAAACAGTTTTATCAAATATTATCCGTTTAGTTGAAAAGGCACAATCCTCAAGGCCTCCAGTTCAAAAATTCGCAAATACAATTGTATCATACTTCATTCCGGTTATTTTATCAATAGCTATTATGGTATTCGCAATATGGTATTTTGTGTTGGGAGGAACTTTATTGTTCTCACTTACATGTTTGATATCCATTCTGGTAGTTGCATGTCCGTGTGCATTAGGGCTAGCTACTCCAACAGCGGTTACAGTAGGTGTTGGAAGAGCCGCTGAATATGGTATCTTAATTAAAAATGGGGATACCTTGGAAAACGCAGGTCAAATTGATGTAGCTGCTTTTGATAAAACTGGAACAATTACTGAAGGTAAACCGGAAGTAGATGATGTTATGGCATATGATGGGTCTGAGGATGATTTGATTAAACTTGCAGCAAGTATTGAGCAAAATTCAACTCACCCAATTGCTAAAGCTATTGTAAATAAATCAAAAGAGCTAGATTTGGAACTTTATCCAATCACCGGCTTTGAAAATGTTGCAGGTAAAGGCCTCAAAGCCGAATTAAATGGGGAAATGGTTCTTGCAGGTAATATGGCTTTAATGGATGATTATGATGTTGAAATTTCAGATGAGCTTGTTGATAAATATCATGAGCTTGAAAGTTTAAGTAAAACTATTATCTTTTTAGCTAGGGATAAATCTGTAAAAGGCCTTTTAAGTTTGTCTGACAAAATCAAAGCTAATTCTAAAAAAACAATTGATGAATTGCATAACATGGGTGTTAAGACATATATGCTTACAGGGGATAATGAATCTACTGCTTTAAATGTTGCTAGGGAAGTTGGAATTGATAATATTGAGGCAGGTGTTCTTCCAGAAGATAAGTTAGACATTGTTAAAAAGACTCAGGCGAATAACACTAAGAAAGTTTTATTTGTTGGAGATGGTATTAATGATGCACCGGCGCTTACACAAGCTGATATTGGTGTTGCCATGGGTAATGGTACTGATATAGCTATGGAAAGTGGAGATATTGTCATAATGGAAGGGGACTTAGAAAATGTTGTTGCAGCTGTGCAATTCTCTAAAAAAGTAATGCGCAGAATTAAGGAAAACATTTTCTGGGCATTTGCATATAATTCACTTTTAATCCCAATTGCAGCGGGAGTTTTATATCCGGCATTCGGAATAACATTCGAACCTGCTCTTGCAGGTCTTGCAATGGCAATGAGTTCTGTAACAGTCATATCTCTTTCACTGATGCTTAAGAGATATGTTCCTGAAATAAAAAGAAGTAAAAATTAATTGATTTTTTAATCAATTAATTCTATTTTTAATTTTCCTAGTTTTGGGGATAAATAGTTGTAGAATATTGCAATGAGATAAGCTTCAACAAATCCGCCAATAAAACCAATCAGGACAATACCGATGGAGTTGGTGATTGGTGTTCCACTTATAGCCATTATTATTGCAAAAAGCAAATTCAAAACACCGCTAATAATTGCAAATACAATAGCTAATTTTAAACCATCAACTGATTCAATAGCAGTATAATCATTTTCCTTAACTAAATTCAAAACAATTCCTCTGCCTCTGCCTGATAAATAATTGTAGATTAGGGTTCCAAGTAAAACAAATACAAAAGTTATAATCAAAGTACCAAAAATTAAAATTGCAATTGTTGCCGGTTGGCTGATTACAAGCAATAATTTATAAACCTGATATGCTAGGATTTGCTGACCTGAATACATTAAAGTTTGCATCATTGTGCTTAAAAACAAAGGCAGGATTAAAACTGAAACTAAATAAAATAAAATCGCTTCTATTGTTGCAATAATTGAAAGCATCATTGCAGTTTCAGTTGTAGAAATTTTAACAATTTCTTTATCATCTTTAATTTCTATAAAGATTGTTTTAAATCTTTTAGCGAGGAGATTGTATAATAAACCTTCACAGAAGGTATTGTATATTGTAAACATAAATGTTCCAACGATAATTGTTGGAATTAAGTAGATTGCAACACTTGCACCTTTTGGTGCAGTCAAACTTATTACAATTGCTATGATTATAGCAATAATTATTGAAAATACAACTGAGATTCCTGTTGTTATTGTAGTAAAGGAAGCCAGTTCAATTGAACGTAATTCTTTTGCATTTGTCATTTAAAACCACCTTTCAGATTTTTTAAGTAATTCATCGATAATTGTTGGAATAGATCCAATGTATGTGTGAGGATCCATTATTTTTTCAACATCATCTTCTGTTAGATATTTTTGAACTTCGATGTCTTTTAAGATTAACTCTCCAAGTAATAATTTTTCTTTATTTGCTTTAATAGTGTTTTTCCTAACAATTCCATATGCGGTTTGTTTTCCCATTCCTGCACGTGTTAGCTCAGCCATTAATCTTTCAGCCATGATTAAACCGTTAGTCAAGTTTAAGTTTCTTTCAATGTTTTCATCATAGAATACTAAATTATTCATTAATTTGATAGTTAAGTTTAGGATGTAATCGGTTAAAATACAGCTTTCCGGAAACATTATTCTTTCACAAGATGAATTGGTCAAGTCTCTTTCATGCCAAAGTGGATTATTGTCAAGAGCCGCATTAACATAGGATTTTACAATTCTTGCAACACCACAAATCCGTTCAGCAGTAATAGGATTCATTTTATGCGGCATGGTACTGCTTCCAACCTGTTTTTCAGGGTCAAAGTATTCTCCGACTTCCATAAGTTCAGTTCGCTGCAAGCTTCTGATTTCAAGTGCAATTTTATCTAATGTACTTGCAATGTTAGCTAAAACACTTATGAACTCAACATGGTTGTCCCTTTGTACAACCTGGTTTGTAATTGTAGCTGCAGGTAATCCTAAAATTTCTGCAACTGTTTTATGGATTTCCCAACCTTGCTCGCCTAAAGCTGCAGTTGTACCAACCGCCCCATCCATCATTCCAATACAAACATTTGATTTTGCATTTTCTAATCTTACATATTGCCTGTGCAATTCATCTGCCCAAATACCAAATTTCATACCATATGTAGTTGGAAGCGCATGTTGGCCGTGTGTACGGCCAATGCACACCTTCATTTTGTTTTCACTAGTAAGTTTGAGCATTATTTTAGTTAATCTTTCTAATTTATCTTCTAACACATTAATAGAGTCACGAATAAGTAATGAATTTGAACTGTCTACAATATCGTTAGATGTAGCTCCAAAGTGCACATATTCTCCTGCACCATTTTCACATACTTCAGTAATTGATTTTGATAATGCAGCAATGTCATGATTGGTTTCAGCTTCAATTTCTTTCATTCTTTCTAATTTAACATAATCAATATTGGCTTTTTTTGCAATTTCATCAGCAACTTCTTGGGGAATAATCCCTAGTTTTCCTTCAGCAAGTGCTAGTGCAGCTTCTACATCTAGCATTCTTTGTAATTTATTTTCTTCTTCCCAAATACTTTTCATTTCAGGAGTACCATACCTAAATTCTATTGGGTGTATAGCCATTTTTTATCAACTCACAAAATTATTATTTAATAATATTAGTTTAGTTGTTTAAAGTTTTATATTTTAGCAAACATTTATATTATTTTGTATAAAAATATATTATTGTCCTTAGGTTTTATGATAGGTGGTAACTTGGAAACAAAAATAAGACAGTTTCGCCAAGAAAAAGGTATGACTCAACAAGAGTTAGCTAATCTGGCTGATGTAACTCGTCAAACTATCAATGCTTTAGAAAATGCTCGCTATAATCCTTCATTAGTATTGGCATATAAAATTACTAAAATTTTGGGTAAAAATGCAATCGAAGATGTATTTATACTTGATGATGCATTTTAAGTGTTAAGTACTTTCGGAGGATATAGGTAACTGGTTAATTTTTCAGATTTGTGTATATAATTTTTTTTAAACAAATTTCTTTTTGATTATATGTCTTTATTTAATGATAAACTTAAAAAAATCACTTTAGAAGAAGTATTGTCTTTAATTGTTGGATTATACGTAATTCACTATTTTATTATTAAGTTTAACATAGTTAATATAGATGCAATATGGATTTATGTATTTGTAATTTTTTACTTTGTTTTCAAACTAAGAAATGAAATTCCATCACTCGGAGAGGATATTTCACAACTGTTCAAACTGAATTTACTCAAAACAATTTTTTTAGTAGTTATTTTAAACATATTTTTATCATATGGAATGTTGTATTTAGCCGATTTTATTTTAAATATTTTCACAGTTAATTTTAGCATGGCATCCTATTCAATATTGTCCAGTAGTTTACTAACTATTGTTGTAGTTGCACCAATTTCTGAAGAGTTAATATTTAGGGGAGTTTTTCTAAATAGGTTAAAATTATTTATTCCTTTAATGTTTTCTGTATTAGTTTCCTCAGTATTTTTTGCATCGCTTCATAGCTTCGGATCTATTTTTTCGGCATTTATTTTTGCTATTTGCGTATCTATTTTGTACTTAAAAACTGATAATATTGTTGTTCCGATATTTGCTCATTTTTTAAATAATTTATTTGCCGAGATTATTATTGTTCTGGATTCAAGTAATGTTTTATTCAATAACACTTTAGTTATTATTGTAATGTCTATTTTAGCTGTTATTTCATTTGCATTAATTGTCATGTCAATAATTCCCGAATTGAAAAATATTAATAATAAGGACTTATAAAACCTCATATTATGGATTTGCGAAAAATTGGAATTGTGTTGATTTTCGCCGGAATAGTTGTCACTATAGTCTTTATTGACATTCAGCAAATATTTGTCCCGGCTTTAACAATAACTATTTTGGGTTTTTTTATTACTCTTGTAGGTTTCATTAGTGAAGTCAAAAAAAGAAAGACAATCAATGAT
Source organism: Methanobrevibacter sp. V74 (assembly GCF_963082495.1). NCBI lineage: Archaea > Methanobacteriati > Methanobacteriota > Methanobacteria > Methanobacteriales > Methanobacteriaceae > Methanobrevibacter > Methanobrevibacter sp. V74. The sequence goes on along the minus strand of NZ_CAUJAN010000003.1, from coordinate 375,581 downwards.
AGGTTAGATGAGGATATTGGGAATGTTCTCCAACCTTTAATCACCAAATACTCAAATTTGAATAAGCAGTATAAGGCAGAATTTGAAGGTGAAAGCTATAATCAAAAACGATTAGAGTTAAATAGAGATTTAAAATGTGAAATAAGAGAAAAACTACCTTATTTGGAAAGTAGAGAAATTAAAAAGATTGTTATTCAGTTCAGTCAAGAACAAGACAAGATGTAATTTCCATGACCGTAATGTCTCATGAAATTTCTCTTATAACGTATTTAAGGTTTTTGTCATGTTGGATGAATGAAAAAATTAAACAAAGACTTGAAACTTTAGACGGCACAATATCTTTAGGAAATTTAAAAAACGAAGTTTCCTTAATGAGTATAGCTAATGAATTTCCATAATTGAGGTCAAAAGGCCATCACCTTCAAATGGATGGATTGTTGAACATGATGGGGATGAAACAAGATGTATCCTTGCAGTTGGTGCTGAAATCATATGTTGAAATAATGAAATATTGATAAATTTAGCCTACATTGAAAATAGTATTGGTCTACTATAGATGTGTTGGTGGGGATGTTATTTTTATTTCAGAAAATGGCATTAAAACAAAAGAAGATGTCATCAGATTAAAAGAAAATAATGTTGATGCATTTTAATAATGGGTGATTTTGATTAAAAGTGATGGTAAGAATGCTCTGGTTTGTGAGTTGAAATGATTAATAATTGATCGTATTAATAAAAAAAGTTAAACTTATAATATATAAAATATAAATATATTAACATTATTTATAAGAGGATTATTTATGTTTAAAGCAGAATTAAGTGATTCTAGTATATTAAAAACCAGTTTTGATGCTATTTCATCTATTGTTGATGAAGTACAAATTCAAACTGATAGTGAAGGCATGAGATTAGATGCCTTAGACCGTAGTCATATAACTTTCGTACATTTAGAACTTAAAGCTAGTTTGTTCGATGAATATATTTGTGATGTACCTGAAAAGATTAATATTGATACTGACGAATTTATGAAAATTCTTAAAAGAGCTAAATCACAAGACAGGGTATTAATGTCTGTAGATGAAGGTAATTTTATCATTACTTTTGAAGGAGATGCTACAAGAACTTTCAAAATTAGATTGATTGACATTGAGTATGATAATCCTAATCCTCCTGTGATTGATCACCCAACTAAATTCAAAGTACGTTTCTCAATCTTAAAAGACTGTATTAACGATATGGATATCTTTTCGGACAAAGTCATTTTGCAAGTCGATGAAGACTACTTCATGGCATCAGCTGATGGTGAATTTGGTGATGCTAGTATTAAGTATCTTCATGGGGAAAATATTCAAGAACATGTAAAATCTTTGTTCTCTTTAGACAAGATTAGAGAAATGCTTAAAGCAGATAAATTTTCGGAAGAAGCAGAAATTAGATTAGGTACTGATATGCCATTAAGTTTAACCCTTAATATGGTAACTGGCGATGGCAAACTTAGTTTTTTACTTGCTCCTAGATTAGAACAAGATGATTAAGTTCATCGGTTCATCTTTTTTTTTTATTTTAATAGTTCGAGATGGTATTAAGTGGATCAATATTTTCAAGTATTGCGAAAAATTCAGAAAAAAGAGCGCAACAATGGCACATTAGCTCGTGTAGATGAGACTTTTTACAGTGATATGCATGAGTATATAGATGCTTTAAAACAACAGGCAATGAGCGATCCATTTTCTAAAGCTTTATCATTACTTAAACAATCTCAAATTATTGCAAATGAAATTTGCGGAAGACGCGAGAAGAAAATTTCAGAAGCGGCTGTTGTAAATATACAAAGATCTTATCATTTATTCACTGATGAGCAAAAGTTTGATTTAGTGGATACAACCCCTTTAAATTTAACTCCAGAGGAAGAAAAATTTTATTATTCTTTAATTGATGTTTTAAAAAACCATAGAAATAATATTTCCATTGCAGAATATTCCGATGACAAAGAATTTAGTAAAAAACATATTATAAAACCTAAAGAACCTCAGAAAAATACATTAACCTCCGGAATTGGAAAAACTATTAAAAAATCCAATTCAGAACCTGTTAGTGAGGTTATTGAGCCTAAAGTTTCTGAAGTTAGTCCCAAACCTGTTAGTGAGGTTATTGAGCCTAAGGTTTCTGAAGTTAACCCTAAACCAATCAAAAAAGTTCAATCAAAATCTGCTGGAAATATTGAAGATAACCCAAACGCTTTTGATAGTCAAAATGAGGTTTATGATTTTGAATCGCAAAGTGTGGCAAGAGAAACAGAACTTGTTACAATGCTTGTTTTTGATGAAATAGGCGCTATTGTATGTGTTGATGAGAAAGTTTATGGACCTTTCAGATCACAAGATATAGTAACATTGCCATTAATTAATGCAAAAATATTTTTCAAAAATAGAAAAGGTCGCAAGGTTAAAATTTAATAATGTTTTTACAATATCCCCGCCAAATTGTTAAATGCTAAATCATTATGCATCGAAAAAATATTAGTTTTGACACTCACTTAGTTTTCTGGATATTTCAAAAACTTGTGTGTTTCATTTTAAACAAATTTTTCACTAAGGGGATTGTCATTAATTTTGTTTTTTAATATTTTTCCCCATTTTTGTCATTTTCACTATTAATTTTCATTTGTTTTTAAATTTAAATGCTTTCATCAATTTTTTGAGTTATGAATTTTTACGTTTTTTCAATCTGAGAAAATGCAAATTTTTATTAAATTTAAATTTCAATAGGTTTGAACAGCAATTTCTTAAAATTCATAAACTTTAATTAAAATTGCTTGTTTCAGATACGGCGTACTGTCTATCTTAATGATAAACAGTTAACATTTTTAGTAGTGTTTAATGTTAAATATGTTGTATCAATTAGATTAACTTGTCCTGTAAGGTTGTAAATGGTATTTATTAGTTGATTTTCGTTGTCAACTGCATTTTTTGTAGTTCCGATTAATTTCAAAATGCCATAATCACCTTTCAAGACTATAAAAATTAGAAAACTAAGAAAAATTAAGAAATTATGGATTTAATGACAAACCTCCTAAAAACTGTTTTCTGATATTTGGAGGCATCTTTATAATTAAAAAAATAATCTATCACTAAAGTTTGAAAGTGCAAGTTTTCCATTACCTTTAAATAACTTAATTTATAGACATATTAATTGTATCTATTTGTGATAATAAAAAATTGTATTTTATATAATTTGGATTTCTGCTGTATGTAGACTTGATGCGTTACAATGCAGTTTTTATCTCTACTTTTTTGATAGAAATTGAATTTAGATAAATTCACAACTAGATTTATCATAACTTATTAATTAACGGTGAAAAAATGAAAATACCAAAGGAAAAAAGAACATATTGTCCTCATTGTAAAAGACACACAGTACATGAAGTTCACACTGCAAAGAAAAGAAAAGCTAGTGAATTAACCTGGGGACAAAGACAATTCAGACGTGTAACTGCTGGTTACAGAGGTTACCCAAGGCCTTTACCTGCTGGAAACAAACCAGTTAAAAAATTAGATTTAAGACTTAAATGTAAGGAATGTGGAAAATCTCACATTAAACAATCTTTCAGAACAGGTAAACCTGAATTCGTAGCTAAATAAGGTGGTTAACATGGTTAGTAAAGGTAGAGGAAACTTTTTAAAAGTTAAATGTTTGGATTGTGACAATGAACAAGTAATCTTTGATCGTGCAGCATCTGATGTAAAATGTATTATTTGTGGCAAAACCCTTGTCAAATCTCGCGGTGCTAAAGCTAAAATCACTGCACACATTGAAAAAGTTTTAAACTAAATTTTAGTTTTAAACTTATTTTTTACTATTTTTTATAATTTCTATTAAATGTTGGTGAGAGTATGGTAAGAAAAAATCAAGAATGGCCTGATGAAGGGGAACTTATTGTCGGTACAGTATATAAAGTTCTTAATTATGGGGCTTTTGCTAAATTAGAAGAATATCAGGGCAAAGAAGCTTTCATTCACATTTCTGAGGTATCTTCTGGATGGGTTAAAAATATTAGAGATCATGTAAGAGAAAATCAAAAGATTGTCTGTCGTGTTTTAAGAGTAAACCCTAAAAAGGGGCATGTTGATGCTTCTTTAAAAAGAATCCGTGAAGACCAAAGAACTAAAAAAATCCAACATTGGAAAATTGAACAAAAAGCTGAAAAATTCTTAGAATTATCTGCTAAATCTTTAGATAAGACTTTAAATGAAGCTTATGATGAAGTAGGTTATGAGCTCATGGACATCTTTGGGGATGTTTATGGCGCTTTTGAAACTGCTGCTGATGAAGGAGCAGAATCTTTAACTGAAGAAGGAATCCCTCAGGATTGGGCTGATGCTATTGCTGAAGTAGCTGTAAAAAACATTACTCCTCCTGAAGTTCACATTAGTGGTTATGTAGATATTGAAACTTTTGTACCTGATGGTGTTGATGTTATCATTGCTGCACTAAGGGCTGCTGAAGAACATGACAATGAGGAAGAAGAGATTAAAGTCCAATGTGTTGGTGCTCCAAGATATAGGATTACCGTAAAATCTACTGATTATATATTGGCGGAAAAAACTCTTAAAACAGCTGCTGAAAGATGTATTGCAGTTGTTGAAGGATCTGGAGGCAACGGTTCATTTTTAAGAGAGTTAGATAATAATTAGATTCTTATGAATATGAAAATGAATAAATGTCCTGAATGTGGAATTTATACTTTGAAAGATGCTTGCCCAAAATGTGGCGGGCAACTTAAAGTAATTTATCCTCCTAAATTTTCAGTTGAGGATAAATATGGTAAATACCGCCGTATTTTAAAAAAAGAAGCAATGAATAAGGAGTAGTTATTGTATGAATACTACTGAAATAAGTGTTTTAGAAGAAATCGAATTGGATAATCCTATTTTTATAGAAGCGTTGCCTGGTCTTGGACATGTTGGCAAATTAGCTGCAGATTATATTATTGATGAATTGGGAGCTACTAAATTTGCTGAAATTTATTCTCCATCATTTCCTCCGCAAGTTTTTGTAAAAGAAGAGGGCATAATCGAGAACATGTTAAATGAGTTGTATTACTTAAAAGATGTTGGTGAAGATAACTTAGATTTAATTATTCTTGTAGGCAACACTCAGGCTTTATCTCCTGAAGGACAATATTTGGTATGTAAAGAAGTCTTAGAATTTGTTTCAAATTACAATATTAATGGAATTTTCACTTTAGGCGGCATGGTTACTTCCCCACAACCTATTGAAAATCCCAAAGTCTTTGGAGCGGCTACTTGTGAAGCTAATGTTGAATTATTAAAAGAAGCTGAGATTGAAGTAAGATCTAATGACGGTGGCATTGTTGGGGCTTCCGGATTATTCTTAGGTTTGGGAACTCGTAAAGGAATCGAAGGATGCTGTCTCATGGGGGAAACTCCAGGTTACTTTATTGATGCTGAAGCTGCTGAAGCTTTATTGAATAAATTATCATTATTGCTCAATTTTGAAATCAATACTAATAAATTAGAAGAAAGAGCTGAAAAAACCAGAGAAATGATTGCTAAGGCTCAGCAAATGGAACAGGATTTGATCAACAAAGCCAATGCTGGAAATGCTGATGATTTAAGATATATTGGATAGTTCAATCCAATATTCATTTACTTTTTTTATGAATGTTATTGTCATACCTGATGCTTCAATGATTGTCATTCCATTAATCGAAAAAAATGGACACACTTATTTATCTCCATCTAATTTTTCCAAATATGATAACATGGATATTTGTGATGGAAATTTAACCTTTAATAGCTTAATTACCAAATATTCGTCTAGTGAACTTCCATCTGGTGTAAAATCAAGACTGTTTTTATTTTCTAAAATTATTGATGATGCTGATGCAGCCATAATTATTGGAAAGCGTCCGAAAAACTATAAAAGAATGTACGATTCTTTAAATGAGTTAATATTGTTCGGAGGCAATTCATGTAATAACGCTCATAGTTTGCTGGTTAAAATTGTTAATGATTTAGACATTCCAACATTAAAACTTCAATATCCCACTACTCAAAAAGAAATCATTGAGTTAATGCATAAAACAAACGCTTTTTTAAAAGATTTCAAATCAAATAGTGAAATTAACACTGATTTAACAGATAATAACCAGAAATGCTCACTTCATGAAGTTAAAAAAATATTAAATAATAATACGTTCTAACATTTAATCATGTTAGTAAATGCTGATTTTCACATTCACAGTTGTTTTTCAATGGCATCGTCTAAGGATATGCTAATTAATAATATGGCTCCTAAATCCAAATTAAAAGGTCTGCAATTATTAGGAACTGGGGATGCATTTCATCCAAAGTGGCTAGATATTGTTCAAGAAAGCACTACTTATTCAGGTGATGGAATTTATACTGCCAATTCTATGGATTTTGTTTTAACAACAGAAGTTGAAGCAAAACATAGAATTCATCATGTAATAATCATCCCTGATTTGGATATTGCCCGTGAATTATCTAATAAGTTGCCTTCGAAAAACAAAGCTACTGATGGAAGGCCCAAAACACATCTTGGAGGTGCGGAGCTATTGGAATTGGCTCATGATTATGGTTGTTTGATTGGTCCGGCACATGCATTTACTCCCTGGACTGGAATGTATAAATCTTATGACAGCATTTATGATTGTTATGAAAAAAAGCCGGATTTTGTTGAATTAGGTCTTTCAGCAGATACAGATATGGCAGATACGATATCTGAACTTAAGGACTTTCCATTTTTAACAAATTCAGATGCACATTCCCCTTGGCCACATAGGTTAGGTCGTGAATTTAATCAGATGGAGCTTGAGGATATTTCATTTTCTTCAATAAAAAAAGCCATTAAACACAAGGATATTAAAGCAAATTATGGTTTGGTGCCAAATTTGGGGAAATATCACATGACTGCATGTACAAAATGCTACAGATTAATTGATCCTGCAACTGCTCGTGAGAATAAAATGAAATGCAGCTGCGGAGGTACAATTAAAAAAGGAGTGGACTATAGAATATCTGAAATTGCCGATTTTAACAAACCTCACCATCCTTCTTTTAGGCCAAAATATGTTCATTTAATGCCATTAGCCGAAATAATCTCATCAGTTTACAATAAAGGAGTTACTACAAAAACTGTCCAGGGGATATGGCGGAAATTAATTGATAATTTTAAAACTGAAATCGATGTTTTAATAAATGAGGATGTTAATGATATTAAAAAAATAGATGCAGATGTTTCTTTAGCTATTGAATCTTTCAGAAATAACACAATTGACATTATGCCTGGAGGTGGAGGCCAATACGGTAAAATCTGTTTTAAAAAAGAAGTTAAAAAACCTAAAATGATTACTTTAGATAATTTTTAAAAAACGGACTTGGAGGGATTTGAACCCTCGATCTTAAGATTAGGAGTCTTACGCCCTTCCAGACTAGGCTACAAGCCCAAAATTAAATTAATTATAAAAAATATTTTAAAAAAAGATTTTAGTAAGAGCGGACCCGCCGGGATTTGAACCCGGGACCTTCGGATTAGAAGTCCGACGCCCTATCCAGCTAGGCTACGGGCCCTCACTAACAGCAATAATAATTTTGTAATTTTTATTATATATATTTATCTATTTTTAAACATTCCTAGAAACTTAAGATTTTTTATTTTTTTTATCATTGTTTATTCATTGAAATTGCTAATTTTGATTTATTTTGCTTTAATCCGTTATTATTTATTTTAATACTTTATTAATTAATTTTAATTTATTTATATCTAATTTTAATAATTATTAATAGTTTATTTTAAATATTATTAATTATATATATTTATATAAGTAATTAAAGTTTTTTAATCATGAATTTATTTGATTGGGGGTTGGATTGATGTATTCTTATGATAGATTTGTCAAAGATTTTTTCAGTTTATTTGATGTTTTTATATCTGAAAAATATGTAACTGAAGATAATAAGTTTATTAGAGATAGAAAAATGACTCAAAAAGAGTATACAACATTTATTCTTTCTCAAAGAAGCTGTACATCTTATATTGAAACGATTAGATTTTTCACAATAGGATTGAATAAGAAGTTTAAAACAATTTCTAGCCAAGGAATTGGAAAACAAAGAATGTTCATTGACCCAAAAGTTTTTATTGATATGAATGAATCTTTTATTGACCAATTATATGGCAAATATTCTGGATTTTCAAAATTTAAAGGATATATTGTTAGTGCTTGTGATGGAAGTATTATTGATCTTCCCAATGTTACTTTAACACGTGAAGAATTCCCTGTTGGTGATGAAAACCTGTTAAAAGAAAAAAGAATTCGTGCAAGAGTTTCATGTCTTTTAGACGTTCATTCTAAACATATTTTAACAGCAAAAATTGTTGAAACAACAATAAATGAAGTAGATTTAGCAATTGAACATTTAGAGAACTTAAAACAAAGATTAAACATTACAAAATTAATTACCATTTACGATCGAGGATATCCATCAATCGAACTCATGGCAAAAACCATTGATTTAAACTCTAAATTTTTAATAAGACTACCAAAAAATGTATTTAGACATTTAATCAAACAAATGAAGACTAATGATGAAATTATAAAAATAAATTTAACAAATAATAGATTAAGTCATTTTGATGATGAAAATTTAAAAGAAAAAGCAAGAAAGATGGGGCGATTAGAAATTCGCATAGCATTAGTAGATATTGGTAAGAACGAACCTGAAATACTTGCAACAAATTTAACATCTGAAGAATTCTCAACAGAAGATTTAAAAGAATTATATGGTAAAAGATGGTCAGTTGAAACTGGATTTGACAGATTAAAAAATTTAATCGAAATCGAAGATTTCAGCGGAATTCGAAGAACAATAATCGAACAAGATTTTCACGCCCACATATTCGTTTATAACCTAGCAATGACAATTAAAAATCATGCAGAAAACAATATAACAAGAATACCCAGAAATAAAGATGAAAAAATAATTTATCAGTCGAATTTCGCAAAAATAACGGGAAACATCTATTTATTCTTATTTGACCTAATATTTGAAACGCAAACGAAAAGAGAGCAAATAATCGATTTTATAGTAAAAGAAGCATCTAAAGAACTAATACAATATAAAGAAAATCAATACAATAATAAAGAACGAAAAACCCCGGATGTTTATAATAAACATCCAGGAAACAAGAAAAAAACACACTAATCAAATAATTTCACCAAAAATTAGTGAGTTTTCACATCTTGTTTAATAGTTCTGTTCACAAATCATATAAAAAACTTACGAAAATCAAATCCTAATCCCAAAATAATATAACAACGTTATCAAATAAACAGAATTAATAAAAAATTTCACATGAAAAATCTTAAGTTTCTAGGAATGGTTATAAATCATTCGGCTCTTTCAAAAACTTGTGTGATTTAAATATCTTCAAGTTTTTTATTAAAAACTTTTTCTTAATATTTGGAGTTATTTTTATAATTTAAAGCTAATTAATCCGTTATTTTGAAAAATTTAAATGAATAGATTAATCGAAAAAATTAGTTATCACACAAGTTTTTGAAAGTGCCAAAAAAATAAAAGAAAGGATTAAATTTAATCCTTAGGCTCTTTCAGTAAATCCAGTTTTATCATTTACTGCAATTGTGTCAACTACATTGCCCTTTGCATCATATACATTAAAGTACCAGTATCCTCCAGAATAGTAACCGCTTCCAGCATAGCAACCTTCTTCTAAAATTGCATCATTTGCAATTGCTTTTGCTGATGAGTAAGATAAATGGGTGTTTGAACTGCCACCTCCATTACTACCGCTGCCACTGCCTCTGGAGTTTGAACTTCCTCCAGAGGATGATCCTCCGGAACTTGAACTTCCTGATGAACTACCAGATCCACTTGATCCAGTTGAACTTGAACTTCCTGTTGTAGTTGCTACAGATGAACCTGAATTATTTCCAATGTTGGAATTATTTCCAACACCATGTCCAGCATTATCATCTTTTGCACTCATACTGGATAAATCAGAGAATATTGGGTTCCCACTATTGGTTATTCCATATGCTGCAACAGCCGCTGCAATACATAACACAATAATTACTGAAATAATTATATTTGCTTTATCCAATTTATTTCCCTCCTGTCAAGTATTATTAATTTTTATAATAAATAATCTTAGTTCTTTATCTATTATATATATTTCGATTAATCTCATTTGAAGTCACTTATTAATAATAAGGAATATATAATAATATTGTTAGTTTCTAATATAATTGAGGTGACATATTTGAAAGATAGAGTAGTTATATCCCCTACAACTCGTCAGGAGGGCCATGCCGAGCTAGTCATGGAAGTGGACGATGAAGGGATTGTTACAAAAGGTATGTATTTAAGTATAACTCCAGTAAGGGGTTTGGAGAAGATGGTTCTTAACAAAGCACCAGAAACAGCTCCAGTTTTATGCCAAAGGATTTGTGGGGTTTGTCCAATTCCTCATACTTTAGCATCTGCTGAAGCTATAGATCAGGCATTAGGTATTGAAATTCCTAAAGCAGCTCGATTGTTAAGAGAAGCTACCTTAGCAGCACACAATATTAACAGTGCCGCCATTCATCATTTTTTAATTGCAACAGATTTTGTCCCGGCTGATAAATTTGCCGCTGCAGTTGATAGTGTGAGTGAAGTAAGAAAAAATGTTCAATATGTTGTTGACATGGTTGCTGGTGAAGGTATCCATCCATCTGATGTGAGAGTAGGTGGAATGGCAAGAAACCTTACTCCATTTGCAAAAGAAAGATTAATAGAAAGAATGACTGCACTTAAACCTAAACTCGAAGAACATATTGAATTTATTAAAACATGTGTTTCTGAAAGTGCAGAGAAAATAGGTATTCCTGAAGATTTAGGTGTAGTAAACCAACCGTTACTCGCAGTGCACCCGACTTATGGTGTAAACGAGTTTGATATGGATGCATTTTCAGAAGTATTGCCTGAAGCATGGTATGATGACCCTGAAATTGGTAAAAAAGCATGTTCAGTAATTCCATTAATCAACGGCACCAATGTGGAAACAGGTCCTAGAGCAAGAATGGAAAAATTCGAAGGATTTAAAGGAAAAGGAGTTATAGCTCAACACGTAGCTCGTGCTGATGAAATGATGAAAAACTATCAATCCTGTATGGATGCATTAGATGCAATTGACACTTCTGCTCCAGCTAATGTAAGCTATGATAAAAGAGGCACTGGGGAATTAGGTTTCGGTATTATTGAAGGTCCTAGAGGAACCAATGCACACATGGCACAAGTTAAAGATGGTAAAACTCAATTCTATTCTGCAATTGTACCTACTACATGGAATATTCCAACAATGGGTCCGGCTATAGAAGGTTTCCATCATGAATTAGGTCCACATGTAATTAGGGCATACGATCCATGTTTATCTTGCGCTACTCACGTGATGGTAGTTGATGATGAAGATAAATCTATAATCAAAAATGAAATGGTGAAAATTTAATTTGGAGGAAAATAAATGCCTTACGATTCGGAAATTATTGTAATAGGATGCGGAAATGTTTTATTTAAAGATGACGGATATGGTCCAATACTTATAAACATTCTACAAAAATACTCTAATGATAAAAATGATTATTATGACCCTGCCATAACTGCATATGTGGAAAATGAATTTGATAAAGATGTTCTAAATCAAATCAAAGAGAAATTTGAAGGTATTGAATTGCCTGATGGTATTCAATTCATTGATGGTGGAACTGCAGCCCCAACCAACTTCTTCCCACTTTATGAAGAATATGATTGGAAAAAACTAATTGTTGTTGATGTAGTCGAATTTGATGCAGAGCCTGGTTATGTGCAAGTATTTGATCCTAATATAATGAAAGTAGGAAAATACGATAATCCTCACGGAATGACTGTTGAAGAACCTCTTCAAAAAATTTCAGAAAAATGTGAGGTTGTTGTTGTTGGTTGCAAACCAGCTGAAATTCCAACTCCGGACGTTGATATGGGTTTAACAGAACCTGTAGTTAAGGCAATTCCTAAAACTATTGATCTTATTTTCAATGAAATCGGGGTTAAAAAATGTTCGAAAAGTTAAAAAAAGTTTTTGGTGGTTCTCAAGAAGAAATCACATCTGATGTAGAAGAGAGGGTTGAAGCTGCTCCTGTAGAAGAAGTTGAAGCTGCTTCATCAAAACCGCGTATTGGTTACATACACTTAAGTGGATGTACTGGTGATGCAATGTCTTTAACTGAAAATTATGACATTTTATCTACAGTCTTAACTGATATGGTTGACATTGTATATGGGCAAACTTTAGTCGATAAATGGGTTCATGGTACTTATGCTGAAGAAATGCCTGAAATGGACTCATGTTTAATAGAAGGGTCTGTCTGTTTACAAGATGAACACAGTGTTCAGGAACTGTTAATGGCAAGAGAAAAATCCGGTTTAATTTGCGCATTCGGTTCTTGTGCTATGACTGGTTGCTTTACAACATTTGCACGTGGAGGTCAACAAGCACAACCTAAACACGAATCTTTTGCACCAATCAGTTCTTTAGTTAATGTTGACTGCGCACTTCCGGGATGTCCTGTAGCTCCTGAAATGATTGCAAAAGTTGTTGTGGCATTATGCAATGGTGACATGGAATACTTGCAACCTGCAATCGATAAAGCTGCTTGTAACGCCGGATGCGGCTGTGATGTATTGACTAATATAATAGTTAACGGATTATGTACTGGATGCGGAACTTGTGCTCTTGCATGCCCTACAAGAGCTATGGGATTTTCTGAAGGAAGACCTAGCTGTGATAGGGACAGATGTATTAAATGCGGATCTTGTTATACAATGTGTCCGAGAGCATGGTTACCTATAAATAGAATTAAAGAGGAAACAGGATTATAGGAGGATTTGACATGCCATTAGGTACTTATAAAGAAGCATTATCTGCTAGATCAACTAATAGTAAAATTTTAGATGTATCACAAGATGGAGGAATTGTTTCAGCATTACTTTGTTATGCGCTTGATGAGGGAATCATTGAAGGTGCAGTTGTAGCTGGAACTCCTGATGATGATTGGAGACCTAGTCCTATTGTAGCAACTTCTTCTGAGGAAGTTATCGCAAATGCAGGTACTAAATACTCAATATCTCCAATGTTGTCAGCTTTAAAAGATGCTACTCGCCAATACGGTTTAGAAAAAGTAGGTATTGTTACAACTCCATGCCAAACCCAAGGTTTAAGAAAAGCACAAGCGTATCCATTTACTAGATTTGTCGCTGATAAAATTAAATTGATCATTGGTATTTACTGTATGGAAAACTTCCCTATGGCTTCTCTTGATACTTTTGCAACTGCAAAATTGGGATTTGACAAATTAACTGATGCTACTAAAATGGACATTGGTAAGGGAAAATTCTGGTTAACTAAAGATGGTGAAGACTCAGGTTTAGCTATTAAAGAAACACACGGATATGAACAAGCTGGATGTAACATTTGTAGGGATTATGTTGCTGAATGGGCTGATGTATCTACAGGTTCAGTAGGATCTCCTAACGGATGGTCTACTGTTTTAACCAGAACAGATGATGGTGAATCCATCTTTAAAGCAGCTGTTGATGCTGGTTTAATCGAAACAAAACCAATGGACGAAGTAAAACCTGGTCTTGGTTTACTTGAAAAATTAGCTGCTGAAAAAAAAGAGAAAAACGGAAAAGAAATTGAAAGAAGAGCTAAATTAGGTTTACCTCTTCCGGTAGAATACTAATTCTACTTCTTTTCTTTTTATTTTTTTAAAATTAAGATATTGCGGGTAAATCCAAATTAAATGGTTGTTACAGTACAACCTTCTTTTTCAACAATTATTGTATGTTCTTTTTGGCTTACAAAACAATCTTGCTTTTCACGTAATGGTGCATAAGGATAAATTGCCATAGCTTCAGATAACTGTTTTAGTGCTATTGCTCCTTTTCTCTCACCAAATTCAGTTGTTATCCATCTGCCTGAAAATGGAACAAATCTGTGTTTATGCTGAATGTATTTCAAAATTCTTTGTGTGCTTTTCATTCTAAATGGCTTATTTGACATATATGAGTAAATATAATGTCCCGGAGCATCATTGACAATTCCTTCTCCATTTGTTGCAAACGGTTCAATAGCTATTGCCTGACCTTCTTCTAAAACATATTTGTCGTGGTTGTCATAATTCGGTATTGAGATTCCTGCATGTAAATTATTTTGTTCTAAGCTATGTCCGGTTAGGTTGAAAATTGGATTTAGTTTATATTCTGATATTGCTTCATGAACCGCTTGTCCTATTTTGGACACTTCAACACCTGCTCTTACAGTCGATATTGCAGCTTCAAGGCCTGCTGCTGATGCTTCTACTATTTCTTCATGCAGGTTTATTTCATCTTGAGTGTAGTTTTCATCAATATTTCCATCTGCGATTATAGTAATTGCAGTATCAGCAATATACCCATCAATCATAGCACCCAAATCTAATTTCACCATATCTCCAGCATGAATTACAGTTTTATCTCCTGCAGGAGATGTATAATGTGCAGCAACTTCATTTAGAGATACATTACATGGAAAAGCAATTTTCGCACCTGCTTTTAAAATTTCACTTTCTACATATTCAACCAAATCAATAACTAGAGTGCCATCTTTAATCATTTTAGAGGCTTCGCCACGAATTTTAGAAGCTAGTTTTCCAGATTCAATATAGGATTCTATCATAAATTTTTACCTTCTGTTTAATCAATTAAATATTTAATTGATAAAGTTTATATAATATTTTGTATTACAATTTATATATAAATTGGAGGTTTAAAAAATGGATATTCCTACAATTCCAGACCAAATTTTTTTATTAATAATTTTGGTTATTGTTGCTATTGTATTAATTATCATCGTTTTCCAATGGAAAAGTATTTCACAATCTAAAAATTCAATTTTAATGCTTGAAAAAGAAATTGAACTTAAAAAAATGTCCATGGTGGAAAAAGATATTGAATCTAAAAGATTAATGGATAATCCTATTCCATTACCGCAAGAGCAACAGGACAGTCTTTCAGCTATTAGACAATCAACCACTGAAGCTAGAAGTCGTGTTGGTTATCTTCATTCTGAAATTAATGAAAGATTAGCTAGACTCGAAGCTGAAACTGAACAAAGAAAATTGGAAAAAATGCTTAAAGAAATCGAGCAAAAAGAAGCTAAACTTAAAAAAATGAATAAATAGGTGTAAATATGGATGTTACTGAAGCGATTGCGGTTATAATTTTAATACTTGCTATTGCAATTTTAGTTTACTATTATTTATTAAATAATCCTTCTGCCTTGAATAAATTGAGGGATTATGTGCCATCAAGTGCAGATGCACATATGGAGGAAGTTTTAGGAGGCAATCCTGCTGATTTATCTGAAAATGCAGTTTCTCCAGATAAAGAAGAATCCATGACTAAAAGAATCAAAGTCAAATTAAGTGACATTGACATGTCCGGATTAAACACTGATGGATTTTCTAATAAACTTGATGCATTTCTTGATGCTAAAAGTGATGAATTAATTAAAGATTGGTCTTTAGCAACTACTGATGATTTAGTGGATTTGGAGAAGAAATTCAATGAAACTGCTGATAGTGTAGATGATTTGGATAAGGATTATAAGGAATTTAAAAAATCATCTGAGGAATTCAAAAAAATCACTGAAGAAAAGTTGGATGATTTAGATAAAAGAATTGAATCATTAGAAAATAATTAATATATTTTCTTTGATTTTTTCCATTTTTACGAAAGCTTTATATAATACCTATTACATAATTAATTATAGTTATTAGACTATTTCTGTATATAGCAGGGTGGGGTAGTCTGGTGAACCCGCGGGGCTCATAACCCCGAGATCCCTAGTTCAAATCTAGGCCCTGCTACTTTTTAATCAAAATTTTTTCTGGCAAGTTAAAGACAGCTACTGGTTTTTCGTAAACTAAGGAAACTCCGCACATCAAACAAAATCTATGGCGTTGAAAAACGTATACTGAGAAGTATGACTCTGGAGCAGAAACGACACGACTTTTAATGGTTGACTATGATATTGCTTGAGGACATTAAAAGAAGCGGTGAAACGGCCATTCCATAGGATGCAAGAACAAAGTTGCCGATAATCGTTTGTGTAGGCAAGGTAGTTCGCTAAGATGAATGCTGTAAAAACAGAATGTGGGTTACTATTAACATGCCATGTAATTATGTGGGTTACCAAACATTTATGATGGTAATCTGCATATTATTAAATGACAACCAAAACCAAATTTTCTGAAGAAGATATTAGATTAAATAGGATGGTTAAACGAAGAGGTTTAACTAAAAATGCTATAAAGAATTATGACACTGTTTTTAATGAAATATTTAATTTATTTGAAGTAAATCCATCTGATATTGTTCGTATTGGTAAAAGGGAACAGAAACCATTTTTAGTAAGGAAACTGGGTAATATAAAATATTGGAGCTAGAAGATAGGTCTGTTACTGAATATCAATTCAAATACCATGATTATTTAGAAAGTAAAAATTTATCCAACACTACATTAAAACTTAAATTGGATACTTTTAGAGCTTTATTGGGAGAGTATGATATAGAAAAACCAAAACCTATTGATATTGTTATTCAAAGAGATAGAATTCGTGATGAATATATAATTTCATAGAGAGAAGTAGATGGCAATGTCATTTTGTAAAAGTATTAGGGATAAAGATATCATTTCCTTTTTCGTGACAACTGGTTTAAGAAGTAGTGATGAGTATTGATAAAATTATTCATGTTTGTATTAATTATCTTGTGGTAGTTGTAATAATTGTAGATAATATCATTATTTTGCAAATATTTATTATGGGGAAGTTTGATATTAAATATTATATTACTTATCTTAGGTGATTATTATGAATGATAGAATTGAAATAGCTAAAGAATTTGCAAATACTATCAAATCAGATTATGTTAAATCAATTATGTTGTTTGGTTCTGTTGCTCGTGGTGATGATACTGAGGAGTCAGATATAGATATTTTAATCATATCCAATCATCATATGGAGATTGATGATAAAATAGCAGATGCTGTTGCATGGATTATGTATGATAAAGGAGAACTTATTTCAGCTCATGTAATGAGCGAAGAACACTTTAATAAAACTAAATCTTATTCATTTTTAACTAATGTTTTAAGAGAAGGTGTTGTAATTGGATGAAGAAATTATTGCGTTTATTACTAAAGCTGAAACTAAATTAAAACATAGCAAAGCTTTATTTGAAATTGAAGGTTATGCTGATTCTGTTTCATTATCTTATTACTGTATGTTTTTATGTGCTAAGGCATTGTTACTTAAAAAGAATTGTAAAATTCCAAAATCTCATCAGGGTTTAATTCAATTATTTAGTTTAAAATATGTTAAAGAAGATGATTTTAAGTATAATGTTTACAAATATCTGGCTAATGCCCAATCAGATAGGGAAAATGCTGATTATGATGCTATTGATGATATTGGTCAAAAGTTAGCTAAAAAAAGAATAGTTGAAGCTGAAGAATTTTTAAAAGAAACAAATAGATTTATATGAGTATGTTTTTTGTTGAAATTCGTTGTAGTTTTGCTCTATTTTTAGTTAGTAACCCACATAATTTTATGTAGCTTATTCTTAACATGCCATGTAATTATGTGGGTTACCAAATGGTGGTAATTTGCATATTATTAATCATGACGACTAAAACCAAATTTTCAAAAGATGATGTTCGGTTAAGAAAGTTAGTTAAACTAAGAGGTTTATCTTCAAATGCTATAAAAAATTATACTCGGTTTTAGAAATATGTGAATATGAGATATTGCTTCGATAGATGTTGTTTGTATTGCTAAAAGAAAGCAGCATCCTTATATTGATAAATAATCTGGCGTGTTTAAGTAATTTACTATTTAAACCAATATTTTTTAAATTAAATGAATTTTCACTGAAATGTAATTTCAACTTTAAAAATAATCATGTAGGAGTCCTATAAAATCTTACATACTCATAAAATTTAATAATGTTAGAAATATATTATAAGTAATGGCGATATTATGGCTGAGGAACTTTCATATGAAGATATAAAAGAATACGGACATTTATTCACAATTGCACCTTCATTTGTATTGGAAATGATGGCACGTAAAAATTCAAACATTGTATTAAAATTTAAATCAACTATCCGATCATTTTTAGAGTCATTAAGTGATGAAGAAATGATAAAATTAGATCTTATATTAACTTCTGATGTTGATGTCCTACAAGATTTAATGAATGAAGCATATGCTAAATCTGGGAAAAAGCAATATAAGATATTGGCCAATCCAAAATATAAAAATTTCATTATCTTGAATCTTGGAGAAATAGAAAAATTAAAAAGAGATTCGGATTAATTGAATAATCCAAATAATCCGCCTGCTGTACTATCAGTAGTGTTGTTTAAGACATTTGATACTTCAGTTTGATAGGTGTTTACATCCCCTTGAACGTTTTGTATTTGTTCAATACTTTCTGCAAGGTTTTCAATATCACTGTTTGTAATGTTGATGTTGTTTATAACAGTGTAATTATTGATAATGTTTACAATAGTTTGGTGGTCGGTAATATTGTTTTCCACCACTTCTTCTTTTACATCATCAACCAATTTGGATAACTCATCAGCATTAACATCCGAGTTTTCAACGATTTCTGCCTGGGTATAAATCTCATTATTGGCTGCTTCTTTTATATTGTCAGGAATTTTAGTATCAGTTGCCGCTTCATAGGAATTCATAATTCCTGCAAGAGCAGATTCTCCAGTTGCAGTTACTGGACTGGTTACATATACGTGTCCTGCTCTAATTCCTGCTGATTTAAGTGCAGAAAGATACATATTGCCTGTTATTGTAGTAATTTTTGATTTGTCTACACTAACTTCTAAATCATCATTTTCGTTTAAATCCACCAGTGCTGAAGAATATATTTGGTTAGATGAATAAGTTTTACCTGTAATGTCACGTGAAATCTTATTTACATTATTTGCAGTGATTATTTTGGAATCAACACCGTGTAAATCCACACCGGACTGTTTTACAAAGAAAGTATCAACAATATTTTTATAGCCGGCATTGTGGTGGGTTGTTTCCCCATAGGTTATTACTGCTTGCGTATCGCTTGTTGAAAATCCTGCTGGAATGAGCATTCCAACAATGATTATAGCTAGTAAAATCATTATTTTGCGCATTAATGTCACCTCATATAATGTTAGTGTTTCTTATTAGGTCAATGTAATATTTAAATGTATCTTATTTGTGTACAATTCGTTTTATTTTTCCATATATTGTTTTGATTTTAGTTAGTTTTATATATTTTCAAATTAAACTTAAGATTATAGTAAATTTTTTTTGCTATGTTTCTAATTGGGCATAAAGGGGGTGAAAACGATTATAGATAATAGATTGTTATTCGCATTAATTATTTCAATATTGCTTGTATTTTCTGTAGGCAGTGTTTTTGCAGGAGATAATGAAACAATATCTGATGTGGTGAGTACTCCATGTGAGTTAGAAGAAACAACATTGTATTCGAATGTTGGCGATGTCCAGGCTTCTCAATCAGGTGCGGAAATATTGGGGGCAAGTAATACAATTAATGTTCACGTTTATGATTCTTATAATGAAACTGGCAAAACATGGACGGAGGATGGTATTAAGTTAGGTGGAGCAACGGTTAAATTATTTGATTCTTCAAATAACTTGATTTCTACTAAAACTACAAATAAAGATGGTATTGTATCATTTACTGGATTAGGTTCATTAAAGTATAATTTAGAATTTTCTTATTCAACTTATAAATCTTTTAAGATATTTAATGTTGATTTTACTAAGTATAGTGGAACTCTTGATATGGATGATGTAATGTTTGTTCCCGACATATTGTTATTGGTAGATTATTCCTCTCATAATGAGAAAGTGGACCTGTTGATGAATATGTCCAGGCGTATTGCATATATTAGTACTACTAATTTTGATGAATCAAGGGCATGGTTAGCTGGATATGCTAATTATATTCATATTGATATGTTTGCTGAAAATTCCGCATATAATAAATTTACAGCATCCTATCTTAAACAGTTATTAGCTAATTCTCCTGCGAATAAAAATTATAGGGTTGCTTATACATTTGGTGTTTATTCACAAGAAATCCTAAATGCAACTGGTTTGCATATAATTGGAGCAAGTGAATCTAATAATACTTATGATACTATTGAAAATACATATATTGGGTCATATTTCCAATCAGAGGATATAAAGGATTCTGAAGTTTTAATAAGTAATATGGATAATTATTTCAAGTATGTTCGTCATTTAATCGAACCATCAAAATATTCTAATCCTACTTTAAATGATAATGGACTTCCTTTAATGAGTCCGGAATGCGGTTTTTATCATCCTGATTTAGGAAGGTATACACTTGTACCGGAACCAAGCTTAATTAATAAGTGGATTACAACAAATCCTGGTTATACTAAAACTTCAGATGGTAGTTTGAATTGGATGAAAGAAAACTATGAAAACTGGGTTGAAACTACTTTGGATCCAAAAGAGTTATTCAGTAAATTCGAAAAAGATTTTAAGAATAATATATCTTATAATCAAAAATTTATAGCTATTGTCACTTACTATTGTGGTGGAGATGTTGTTGATGCTCTAATTAGAGGTTATCAGGAAAGCGGTAGGCCTGCTTTTAATTTATTTAAAACAAGTACAAATCCTTCTGCTTCTTCAATTCTAAATAGAATTGTAAAGTGTTCTAAAATTGGCATCTCATCAGTAACTTCATTATATAGTTGGTCTTTAAGTTATGCAAATGGTTCAGCGGAATCAGATTTATCCGAAATCGATTTATCAGTTTTAAAAGGTGTTAATGAAATATCTGAATACAGTTATAACTCTGAATTGGGTCCTCAAGTTGAATGGACTTATGCCGTTACCTATCCAAGTTTTGAAGGGGTTTTTGGTCCTGTAATCTTATCATATGTAGATGGCGCCGGAAAAACTCATGTTATTCAATCCGGTGTAGATAAAATGGTAAAATTAAGCTGTGGTTGGGCGGATTTAAAAGATTTAAATAACTCTGATAAAACTATAGCTATTGTATTGTATAATTATCCTCCTGGTAAAGCAGAAATTGGTGCATCCTACTTGAATGTAACTCAGTCCACATATGATTTAATTGTCAAATTATATGAGGCAGGCTATGATACTGGAGGGGACATTAGGAAAAAACTAAATGCCAGTCAACTTGAAGAAATTATCTTTTCAATGGGTAATAAAGGTTCATGGGCATACGGTCTTCTTAAAGATTATGTTGAAAACAATTATGGGTCACTAGTTGAACATAATCAGTTAATTTCAACAAAAGTTTTCCGTAATTTGATTAAAGATATTCCAACTAACTTAATTAAAAACATGACAGACTACTGGGGTTCAGGTTTAGGTCCGTCAATGGTTTATAATGGTGCTAATGAACAATATATGGTTGTTCCAGGAATATGGTTCGGTAAGGTATTTATCACATTCCAACCAAGTAGAGGCTG
The DNA here is from genome assembly GCF_963082495.1 of Methanobrevibacter sp. V74. NCBI lineage: Archaea > Methanobacteriati > Methanobacteriota > Methanobacteria > Methanobacteriales > Methanobacteriaceae > Methanobrevibacter > Methanobrevibacter sp. V74. The sequence continues at coordinate 353,891 of NZ_CAUJAN010000003.1, read as the reverse complement.
GGAAGAATTGAAAACAATAGAGAATTACCATGATTTAACTTTGCCACCAACACAATACTATGTATCTTTCTATAAATGGTTAGATAAGATAGCTAAAGTAAATGCAATTGTCAATATGGGGACTCATGGAACTCTGGAATGGTTGCCGGGTACTAATTTAGGTGCTGTTGCAGGGGATTGGACTTTTGAGTTAACTTTAAACCCTACATTGTATCCTTATATTGTATCTAACCCTGGAGAAGCTATGGTTGCACGTGATAGGATTGCAGCATTGTTGATTACTCACATGACTCCTGCTATGGTTTCATCAGGTTTATATGGCAATTATACAGTATTAAATAATTATATTACATACTATAAAGATCAAGTAAATCTTAATGTAAGTTCTAATGCAGAAGAGTATAAACAAAAAATCATTAAACTGGCTCCTTCTCTAGGTTTTAGAAAATTTATAGAGTCTAATGAAACATTCCAAAAATGGATGGATGATTTGCATTTATATCTTGAAGATATGGAAGATGATTTCATCACTTACGGTTTACATTCTTTAGGTAAAATATTAACCGGCAATGAACTCATTGAAGAGGTTATTACAATTACAACTTCTCAAACTAAGATTTATAATCAAATCATGGAATTCCTATATCCTGAATTTAAAGGATTGAATTTCAATGAGGACATTTCAGGTAGTTTAAATTATTTAGTTCAAGCTAATGTGATAAAACAATTCTTGAGAAATTTCATAACCGATTTAGTTAACGGTTCTTCAATTGAGGATTTAACTGTTAAATATAATATTGTAAAAAATTCTGCATTATACAACTCAACATTATATGCTGAGCAAGTTATTATTAAAATCCAAAACAACAATGAATGGAACGCTATTTTAACCGCTCTTCGAGGAGGATATGTTTCATCAGGGTTATTTGCAGACCCATCTTATGGTGATTCAATTCCAACAGGTCATGATGGATATGCATCTGATCCAACAAGAATGCCTTCAGAGTCAGCATATCAATCAGCTGTCAAAATCGTTGATTTGTTACTTTCCCAATACTATGAAAAACATGGCCGCTGGCCGGAATTAACTTCATTAATCTTATGGGGTACAGAAATTTCAAGAACAGAAGGTATTGGAATTGCGGAATTCTTATATTTCCTTGGTTGTAAACCAGTATGGGAAAGTAATGGTAAAGTTACAGGTGTTGAAAAACTTCCGTTAAGTTCACTTACTGTTAAATTATCTAATGGGACAGTTGTAAACAGACCTAGAATTGACGTATTTGCAAGTATAGTTACAAGCAATAAAGATTGGCTTTCATGGATGTTACAAGCGGTAAAACTCGCTGCTTTTGCAGAAGGTGAAAACGAAGCAAACAATTTTGTTAAAAAACACTATGCAGAAAATCCTTCACTTGATAGATTATTTGGTCTTCCGGGTAATGTATTGGAAGGAACTGGTATGTCTACTCTTATTCCAAACACTGCTGACTGGAATAAAAGTACTCTTAATCAATTTGCAATGGATGTTTATCTTTCAAGAGTTTCTTATTCATGGACTCTTGATGAAAAGGGTAATATTGTAATTACCAATCAAAAAGCAAACTTCATTTATTTGCTTAATAAGACTGAGTTAATTACACAGAATTTTGACAGTACTTGGAGATTATTAGATTCAGATGATTACTATGATTGGTTTGGAGGATTATACAATGCAGCTACTATATTGAGACTACAATCAGGTCAGTCAAGACCGGATACTGCATTTGTCGATATAAGAAATAAAAATAAGTATGTTGCAAGAACCTATGAAGATGAAGTTGAGTTCGAAATTCGATCAATGCTTTTAAACCCTAAATATTACGCCCCTCTTATTAATGGTGGGGGTACTGGAATGAACTCTTATGCATCAAGAATCCAGAATATGTTTGGAGGTTTAACAATAAGCAATGGTAAACTTGAAAAAGAATTGGGTAATCAATTAGCCGGCACTTTGTTAGGTATGAAGGGAAGTATTAATGGAGCAACAACTTCTGCAGGTTATCAAACTTCTCTTGCATGGATGGTTTATCTTGCAAATCAAGGAACTTGGGCTGCTGACAAAAGCACTGTTCAAAAATTAGCTGATGAATATATGCGACAAGTAATCAAGTATGGTGTAGCATGTTGTCACCACACATGTAAAAACCTTGCATTTAATTCTAAGATTATTCAACAAAGTTCATTAACTTCAGCTCAAAAACAAAAATTTGCAGAAATATTGGCTCATGCAACAAATACTGATCCATTATATCAAATGGTTGATGAAAAGAGCAATGGTGCAAATTCAGATCATAAAGGTTCAAATAATGGTAAAACTGGTAAAGATGATTCTAATGCAAAAAAATTAGTTAACAAAACTTCTGATGATGCATCAAGTAACAGGAATGGTGGAAAGACCGCTTTTGGTATAGATGCTTCACAATCTGGTGATGCAAAAACCACTGCCGAATCTCAAAGTTCACAGTCTTCCTCCTCTGATGCTAGTTCTGGAGACTCTGGTGCTAATGCATATGAGGTATCTGAAAAATCTGCAGCTAAATCAGCTAGTGCAGTTGAATCTAGTATGCCAATATTTGTCATTGTTGCTGTAATCATTTTAATTGCAATATTCTTAGTTGGATATTGGAGAAATGATGAAGATGAAGATGATGATTACTAATCATCAACTTTTTTTTATTTTTTTAAATTTTAGAAATTTTTAAATATATTTTATTTCCAAACATAATAATATGCTAGATTATTTTTAAAATAATCTTGAATTCAATGTAGCGAGGCAGAATATGTTTAAAAAAATTAATATGATATTGATTTTATTACTATTATTGGTATCTATCACTGCTGTTAGTGCTAGCGATGATTTAAATGATACTGTAAGTAGTGATGAATCTATTGAATTGTCTACATCAGATAATAGTGATGTAGTTAGTGAAGAAGTTTTAACTTCAAATTCTCACACGGTTACTCCTACTACGTATAAGAATTATTTTGAGAATGGGGTATTAATTTCAACTTCTGTTAATGAAGGTGATACTCTCAATATTGACGGTGTTTTTTCAAATAAGACATTTTCCTTTAAAAAACAAGTAAATGTTGTAGGATCAAGCACAAATGTTCTTAAAAATTGTATTTTCATGTTCTATAACGGAGCATCTGGAAGTACAATTTCTAATTTAAATATTAATAATTCTGAGGATTACAAGTGTGGTGTGTTTTTAAATGGTGCAAGTAATTGTGTTATAAGTGGATGTACAATTAAAAATAATGGTATGTCTTCTTATGCTATTGGTATTGGAAATAATGCAAATCATAATAATGTTACGGATAATAAATTAACAACCTTCGGAATTACTTATGGTCATGGAACAAGGTCTGCACCTCCACTGGTCATAAGTGGATCTCATTATAATTATATAGCAAATAATAAGATAATTTGTGATGATGCAAATGGAATTTATCTATCTAGTTATCCTGGAGGATATTTTAATGGAGGTCATTCTAATTTTAATATAATTTATAATAATTCTATAAAATACAACGTATTGCCTACTTCTTGGAGTTACGGTATTCAAATTATGGGTTCTAATAATACAATAAACTCTAATAGGGTTATTGGAGCATATAGGGGAATTTCAACTTCAGGAACTGGAAATATAATTATAAATAATAAAATTATTAACCTCACAGGGGCTGATTTCAATAATCCTTCAGTTGAAATTGGGGGAGAATATGGTATTGTAGCTGCTCTTTATTCCACTGTTATTAACAATACAATTAAAAATGCAAAGATCATCCCAACAGGTTCAGGTATTTCAGCTTTAGATTATTCTATTATTAAAAATAATACCGTGGAGGTAATATTTCAAGGAACTGGTATTTATCCTTGCGGATCTTATATTAACATTGAAGATAATTTCATTTCAACTATTTCTGGTGCAGGAGTATTATTCAATACTCATTCTTTTAATTTAACAGTAGATAATAATACTATATATAGTCACTATGGTGTATGTGTTTTAATTCAAAAAATGAGTGTTCATAAAATGCCTGGAAATATTACAATTATAAATAATTATGTTTCAACTAATAATACTTATTCAATTGATGCAAGAGATGCAGATGCATCTGAATATTATAGGATTGAAGATAATAGCGGTCCTAAAGGCACAGGTATTGTTGCAACACCAGAAGGATCATATGATCCATCAAAACCCCAATACAAATTTAATGGGACTCACTATATAATTAATAATTCTAATTATGATGAATACATTAGTGCTAATGGTTATTTGTCTGCTACTATTAAAGATGGGGATACTTTACACTTTGAGGGTACTTTTTCAAATAAAACTATTTTCATTAATTCCGCAGTTAAAATAACCGGTAAAAACCCAATTTTTCACAATGTCAAATTTAAAATTTACTCGAATGGTGTTTGGATGGAAAATTTAACTATCCGAAACGATAAAGTTTCAAATGGTTGGGGAGTTTTAGTTTACCGGGCCGTTGGTGCTACAATCACTAACTGTAGCATTGATGTTTATGATAAAAATGCAGCTTATGCTATTTATGTAATTGAATCTATTTATGTTGATATAATTGGAAATAAACTTTCATCTTCAGGTAATTATTTAACTTATACTCTACTTGCTTATACTGCGGAAGATTGTAGATTTATAAATAATACTATCTTTACCAATGGAACTTCCGAAGTCTACATTAGTGGTGGGGGAGTATGTACTTCCGGAAATGAAACCTGCACTTCTGGTGGTGAGATTCCAGGTTCTGGTAATAGTTCTTGTACTTCTGGTAATGAAGTCTGCACCAGTGGAAACACTTTAAATGGAACTTATGTTTTAGCTGAAGTTTACAGGACTTATGGTATCTTAACGGCTTTTTCATCAAATAATATCATTTCTGGAAATAATGTAACTGTTACTTCAAAATTAAACCAAACATATAACAAAACTAATTCTACAAATTCACTTGTAGGTATTGATTTATATTACAACACCCACAATAATACTGTTTCAAATAATAATATCTATATCTATGGATATGATAATTACATTTATGGTGTTGGGGTTTTAGGTTCTCAAACTGGAGCTGAGGCTCCAATTGGCCAAGATGCATCAAATAACCAATTCATTAATAACAATATTCGTTTAAATGGTACTTATTGTGTTGAAGGAATAATAATTGGTGATAAATCTAAAAACACTACTATAATAGGCAATATTGTAAATGCCCGAGCAGATTGTGTTATATATGGTATTAATTTAGAAATGTCTCAAGGATCCACTATCAAAAAAAACATTTTAACATTAAATTCACAAATGGTTTATGGGATAGATGTTTATTCTTCTAATTATAACATAATTAATAATAATACCTTTGAAATTAACGCCAAACAATCATATGGTTCAAGAATTGTTAAAGCACAAAATAATAAATTAACCTCAAATATTATTTTTGTTAATGCAACTGGTGATGAAATCAATTTTATAAACTTTGATCCAACAGGGACTGGAACTGCAGGAGTCTATCTTAAATTAAATTCATCTTATAATAATATTTCTGAAAATAATATCACTTCCAAATTTGGTTATGCAGTTATTATTGATGATATTGCCATTGATAATGTAATTTATTCTAATTATCTTGACAGTGAAAATGGTATTGGAAATTATGCAGTAAATACTACAGTTAATAATACTGTTGATAAAAATTATAAGTATTTAGTAACTGGAACCCTCTCGGATATAGTTATAAAATATTTGGAGAAGGGAACATTTGTATTTACAACTACTGATGTTGGTTTAGAGGGAGCTAATGTTACATTTAGTTCTATGAATGGTGAAATTCAACAAGTTGTAATCAAAAATGGCACTGCAACACTTAATTATACCTTCATCGATTATACTCCGGCTACATATTTGATTCATGCTAACGTATTTAAAGAAAATTATAAATACACTGAATTCGAATCAACCTTAGAAATAAGAAAAGGTGATTTAACTGTACATGTTGATAATGTTACCGGAGCTATTGCAAGAAATGCAATATTTGTAGCAACTCTTGTAGATATTTTGGGAAATCCTGTTAGCGGAATAACAGTTGAATTTAATGTTGTGGATGATGGGTTTTATAGTTATTTAGGAAAAGTTGTTAGTGATGTTAACGGTAAAGCTATTTTAACTGCTGAAATTCCTCAAATTTACAGTGATAATCCTAAAATACTTGTAGAAATTAAAAATCCCGATTATTTTGAAACAGTTACTGCTAATGCTAATTTAACTGCATATAGGCTTATTTCAACAAGCATTACAATTAATTCAAAAGTTTATCCGGGGGGTATTTTAGCCACATTAAAAGATCAAAACGGTAGTGTCATGTCTAATAAAAAAGTCATTGTCATGGTGGCTGGTACTACTTACCCTTTAACTACTAATTCTGCCGGTCAAATTAGTTTACCTCCAATTTCAAGAGGAAATTATAGAGTTCACGTGTCTTATGCTGGGGATGATGCTTATTATGGATCTAAAAGCACAGCAGATGTTACTGTAATGCCTGCAATTACTGGAAATAAAAATTATGCTGTTTACTATGGCAATACTATTACTTATAAGCTTCGCATTATGGATTCTAAAGGCAAATATGTTGGAGCAGGTCATATTGTAAAAGTTAAAGTTAATGGTATAACATACAATCTTAAAACTGATAAAAGGGGATATGTTTCCAAATCTTTAAAACTGAACGCAGGATCTTATAAAATAACTGCCGAGTATCATGGTGATAAAGTTTCCAATGAATTAAAAATCAAACCAACATTAATCACTAAAAACATAGTTACGAAAAAAGCTAAAAAAATTAAATTTTCAGTTAAATTGGTCAATAAGAATGGCAAGGCATTAAAAAATAAAAAAATCACCATCAAATTTAAAGGAAAAACATACAAAGTGAAAACCAATAAAAAGGGTATTGTTATGTTGTCCCTTAAAAAATTAAAAGTGGGTAAATATAAAATTATTTCAAAATATGGTAAATGTAAAATATCTAATACGATTACTATTAAAAGATAAAGGTATTTAACATTTATTTTACTTTTTTTTCAATTTTTATTTAATAAAATTTAAATATGTTATTAAACTTAATCTTAAGTGTAGTCGTTAATTTATTAAATTTAGTTGACTATTGAACATTTGAATTAATTAATTTATAAGAGGTGTAATTATTAAAGGAAAAAACATATTTATTTCATTAATTTTGCTTTCTATCGTATTATTCTCTGCTAGTGTGGCTTTTGCTGCCGATGATGGGAATATTACTGCTAGCCAAGTAAATGATGAAATATCTACAGATAATGAAGTTCTAACTATTGATGAAGGTAGTTGTGAACTTGAAAGTGATAATGGTGGCATTCTTCAAGATAATGGTAGTATCTCTGATAGTAATGTGGTAACTAATGATACATTTTATAATTACTTTGATGAAGATGGGGTATTAACTTCTAATGCTACTGAATTAATTTTTGAAGGTGATTTTAGTAATATTGGTGTATATTGCATCACTATTGCAAAATCTGTTACCTTCACTGGACGTAATGCCACATTTAATAACATAGCATTCATCATTAAAGAAAACAATGTTGTAATTGATGGCTTTAATTTGAATATGAATAGTAATATGTATTTAGTTAATGTAAAAAATGTAGATGATGTTACAATTTCTAATAATGTAATTAATTTTCTATCATTAAAATCTATGGATAGTTTTGCAATATTGGCAAAGAATATAACTACATTAAATCTTTTAAAAAATACTATCACTTATGTTGGAACTACTGAAGGAGCTAATATAAACAATGCTGTCCGTGTTGAAGGCGGAAGAAATGTCACTATGTCGGATAATGTTTATAATATTATCATGCCTTCAGTTGATGTAAAATATGATTTGAATTATAATCTTGAAGCTTTTAGTGAGGGTATCGTATTTCTTACATGTGAAAATGTAACTTTGACCAGAAATAATATAAAACTCAATTATAGTGGAATTTCTGGATCTTCGGATACTATTTATGTGGTAACTATTGGCAATGCTAATATGAATTATACTGATTTTACTTTTCCGAATGTTTGTAAAAATGTTGTAGTTAGTGATAATAACATCACTGCTAACGGTCATGGGTATATTTATAGTATGTCAATAGTTGCAGATGAATTTGAATTAACTAATAATAATTTCGATATTACTGCTGAAGCAAATTATGCAAATGCTATTGCTGTCGGAGGACCTTCTTCTAATGGGAAAGTTTCTGGAAATGTAATTGAAATAACTGCACCTAACGTAGTGTATGGTATTTATGCCTATCAACTGATGGGACCTATTGAAAATGTTACTTATTCAGATAATATAATCACCGGTAATGCTTATGCTGCTTGTGGGTTTGAAATTGTCATGAAGAATCCTGTAATATCTGACAATAAAATTACTTTAAATGGTAATCACACTGTTGCTATTGTTGCAAATTCTTTAGATGAAGGAACTATCTCTGGAAACCAAATCAATAGCTTAGGTTCCAATATTGGTAATCAAAGTACTGGAGATTCCATGATACATATGGAAAGTGCAGGGATTAGTGTTAAAGGAGATTGGGATATTTCTGATAACTCTATAAATTCTACTTCTATTGGTGTTAATTTAATTCTAGGTGGCGACATTGATTTGGAAGACAATGTAATTAATGTCATTGCTAAAGGCGAAACTGATAATTATGCAGTATATGCTAAAGGCATGGATGAATTGACCATGAGCGGCAATATTGTGAATTTTGTAGGGAATGTAAATGAAAACATCACCAGCAATGGAATATATGTCTTTAGTAGTAATGGGGTTCACATTTTTGACAACGAATTAAATTTAAATTTAGTTTCTGCTTTCGTTCCTTGGATTGAAGAGCCTCCAGGCTCTTGGAATTATGTACGTCATGCTAAGTCTAGTGGAATTGTTGTCGTAAATTCTGAAGATGTTATTTTTGCTTCTAATAATGTTACTACAACTTTTGTTGATGTTGTTGGTAATTCAGATACTATTTATGTTTTAGATTTCACTGATACGGGTAATGCGATAATTAAGAATAATAATATTAATTCTTTGGGAAATACTTACATTTATGGCATTATTATTGAGGCAGATAATTTTACTATTAGCTTTAATAATATAACCTCTTCTGCTAATTATTATGCTGATGGTATTGATATTGAAGGCGGTTATGGTAATGTTGAATCCAACGTAATCACTGTCAATGCTAATAATTCTACTTATGGTATTTACTCTGGTATGAGTGGTAAAAGCGTTTCTGTTAACATTACCCATAATAAAATTCATGGCAATGCTTATTATGTTGTAGGTATTGAAGTAGGTGGAGATGAAGCACTTATTGATAACAATATTATTTATGTAACTGGAAATCACACTATTGGTATTGGATCTAAGGTTGATAAGATAAATATAACAAACAATAACATTACTTCCGAAGCTTCAAATGAAGGTAATTTATCAATTTGGGATTCCATGGGAACTGATACTGTAGGTGTTAAAATTGCTGCTGGAAATGCCACAATTGCAAACAACACCATTCAAACTTCAGGGGATTATGCAGTTAACTTAAACGGCAATAATGCAACCATTTCAAATAATTACTTAACTGGTAAAAAAGGTGTAGGTTCTAATTCTGTTGCTAATGCGGGACCTTCAACTGTCATTACTGATTCAAGTCCTAAATATAAAGTAATTATTTCAGTTATGGATTATAATACTGTTTATAATAGTGGTCTTATCTATTATGCGATTTTATCAGATGAAAATGGAGATCCTATTAAAAATGCAACTGTTTTCTTATCTGCTGGGTTAAACAAGATAAATACAACAACCGATAATTCAGGTGTTGCAGCATTTGAAGTATCTGCTTGGGATGTTGGCAAATACAATGTATATGTCACCTATTTTGGTAATGAAACCTACGGCCCTAAATCTGTTAAAGGTCACATTAATATTGAAAAAAGATTATCTGAAATTGCAGGAGTTAGTTCCAAAACTGTTTTATTGACTGCAATTAAATCTGGATCTTATTACGACATAACATTAAAAGATGATATGGGCAATCCTTTAGCTAATAAAGAAGTGACTATCACATTCAATGGTAAAACTCAAACTGGAATTACCAATTCTGCAGGAGTCGTTAAATTTAGACTGGCTGCAACTAAAACAGGAACTCAAAAGTTAGTTGTTAAATTTAACAGTGATAGTAATTATGTAGCTTCTACACTTACTGCTACAGTTAAAATCACCAAAGAAGCAACTAAATTAACTGCTAATAAGAAAGCTTTCAAGGCTAAGAAAACCAAAAAATACAATATTGTTCTAAAAGACAGTAAGAAAAAAGGCATTAACAAAGTTAAAGTTACCTTAAAAATCAAAGACAAAATCTACAATGCAAAAACTAATTCCAAAGGTAATGCAGTCTTTAAGATTAAATTAACTAAAAAAGGCACATACACAGCTAAAGTTAAATTTGCAGGTAACTCTTATTACAAAGCAGCAAGTAAAAAAGTTAAAATTACTATCAAATAGAGATTTTTCAATCTCTATTGTTTTTTTTATTTTTTCAAGTATCACTTGATTCATTGTTGTCAAGGTTCATTAAGAAATCATATTTCTTTTCATTGGTTGTATTGATTTAACCAGTCGTTTTCTTGATTATTTTAAGACTAACATTGTCTAAAAACTCCTTAATTCTACACATCCTCTAAAATTAATTAGGTTATGTATATCACAGGAAATGCAATGCATATTTTAAAAAGCATCCTATCAAATTATTAAATTATCAATAAATAATTTCAATGTAAAAATAAGTTAGGTATAGTTTAATTAACTATAGTTTCAATAAAAATAGGTGGAGTAAATTAGTAAAAACTAACTTACTTCATAGCATCTTTAACTCTATCAAAGAGTCCTTTTTCAATATGTTTAATCTCTTCTCCGCTGACTTCAGCGAATTCTTCAAGTAATTCTTTTTGTTTTGAGTTCAGTTTTTTAGGAACAACGACCTTAACAGTTACATACATATTTCCTCTACTGGAATGTCTAACAGAGTTCATACCTTGTCCTCTTAATTTGTAAACCGTTTCGCTTTGTGTTCCAGGTGTAATTTTGAATTCAACTTCTTTTCCCTCAATAGTCGGAATGCTTATAACATCACCTAATGCTGCTTGTGGGAAACTTACTTGTTGTTCTAGGTATAAGTGATCTCCTTCACGGATGAATTTTTCATGTTTTTTAACATGTATAGTTACTATTAAATCACCTTCAAGACCAGCGGCTTCACCACAGTTACCCTCACCGGATACTCTTAAGTGGTTTCCTTCATCAACACCATTTGGAATTTCGATTTTAATAGTTTTTGTTTTTCTTTTACTTCCTTTACCGTGACAGTCTTCACATGGATCGGTAATTATCTTACCGGTTCCGCCACATTTTCTGCATGGTTTAACATTAACCATTTGACCTAAGAATGTATTGCTAACTTCTTTAATTTGACCTGTTCCTCCGCATACGCTACAAGTTACGGGATCAGATCCGGGTTTTGATTTAGAACCATGACATGTTGGACATAATTCACTTCTTGTAATTTTAATTTCTTTTTCGCATCCATTAAATGCTTCTTCAAGAGTGATTGGAACTTCAGTGTAAATGTCTGAACCTCTTTGAGGGCCTGTTCTTCCTCTTGAGCGGGATCCTCCACCAAATCCAAACATATCAAATATGTTTCCAATATCAAATCCTTGGAATATGTCTTCGAAGTTCACGTTTTGATAGAAGTCTTCAGCGGTAAATCCATCCATTCCAGCATGACCAAATTGATCATATCTTTGACGTTTTTCATCATCGGACAAGACAGCATAAGCTTCACTTACCTCTTTAAATTTATCTTCAGCTCCTTCCTCGTCACAAACGTCTGGATGGTATTTTCTTGCTAAGTTACGATAAGCTTTTTTTATTGTTTTTTCATCAGCATTTTTATCTACTCCGAGAACTTCATAATAGTCACGCTTGTCTGCCATTTATTCACCTTAAAAAATAATTATAAAAAATAATAAGTTAGAAGAAATAATAGTTTTATCTAAATGTTAGTTTATTACTGATTGATTCTGATTTTGTTTATAACCTAACAATCTCAATAAAACCGTATTATTTATTCTAATCGTCTTTTACTTCATAGTCTGCATCAATTGTGTCATCATCACCATTGTTAGCACCAGCATTAGGGTCAGCTCCTGCTTGTTGTTGAGCTTGTGCTTCTGCTTGTGCTTGTTGGTAAATTTTAGCACCAATCTCTTGAATTAGATTAGATAATTCATCAGACTTTGCTTTAATGGCATCAACATCATCGCCAGCTATAAGTTCTCTTAATTCAGCTACAAGTCCTTCGACTTTAGTTTTTTCATCTTCAGATACTTGATCTTTGAGTTCATCTAAAGTTTTTTCTGAAGTGTAAATTAATGAGTCTGCATTATTTCTGATTTCTATTTCTTCTTGTCTTTTCTTGTCTGCTTCAGCATTCATTTCTGCTTCTTTGATTTTCTGTTCGATTTCTTCATCGGACAATTTGGTGGAGGAGGTAATGGTAATAGCTTGCTCTTTACCGGTTCCTTTATCTTTAGCAGTTACATTAATAATACCATTTGCGTCAATATCAAAGGTTACTTCAATTTGCGGAACGCCTCTTGGTGCAGGTGGGATGCCTATAAGTTGGAAACGTCCGAGAGAGGTATTGTCAGCCGCCATTTTTCTTTCCCCTTGCAATACATTAATATCTACTGAAGGCTGGTTATCTGCAGCAGTGGAGAATACTTGGCTTTTTTTGGTAGGAATAGTAGTGTTTCTTTCAATTAAAGTAGTGGATACTCCACCTAAGGTTTCAATACCTAAGGATAATGGAGTCACGTCCAATAATACGATATCTTTAATTTCACCAGCTAATACTCCTCCTTGAATAGCTGCACCCATAGATACACATTCCATTGGGTCAATACCACGTTCAACTGTTTTTCCTATGAATTTTTCGACGAATTTTTGTACAATTGGCATTCTTGTAGGTCCACCAACTAAGATGATTTTATCAATTTCGGATTTGGTCATTTTTGCATCATCTAATGCTTGTTGCATTGGTTTACCTGATTTTTCGACAATTGAATCAACGAGCTCTTCTAATTTTGCTCTTGTAAGTGAGATAATTAAGTTTTTAGGAGCTCCATCACTTCCCATTGCAATGAATGGCAAGTTTACTTCAGTGGTTGTGGTAGTGGATAATTCTATTTTCGCTTTTTCAGCAGCTTCTCTTAATCTTTGCACGGATTGGTCATTATCCATTAAGTCAATACCTTCTTTTGCTTTAAATTCATCAGCTAAGTATTTGATTAATACGTTATCCATATCGGTACCACCGAGTTGGGTGTCTCCGCTAGTGGATTTTACTTCAAATACTCCTCCACCGAACTCCATAATAGTCACGTCTAAGGTACCTCCGCCTAAGTCGTATACCATAATATTCATGTCATCGTCTTCGGATTTATCAAGACCATATGCAAGGCTTGCTGCGGTTGGTTCGTTTACGAGTCTTACAACATCAAGTCCAGCAATAGTTCCTGCGTCTTTTGTTGCGGTTCTTTGGTTGTCGTCAAAGTAAGCAGGTACTGTAATTACAGCTTTTTCTATAGGTTCTCCGAGGAAGGTTTCTGCATCTTTTTTAATTTTTTGTAAAATAAATGCGGAAATTTCTTGTGGGGAATATTGTTTTCCGTTTACAGTAACTTTGTAATCAGTACCCATACTTCTTTTAATTGCACTGATTGTATTTTCAGGATTTGTTACTGCTTGTCTTCTTGCTGGTTCACCAACTAACATTTGACCTTCTTCGGTAAATGCAACATAACTTGGGAATGATTTACCATATTGACTTGCACCTTCTGCAGATGGGATTGTAGTAGGTTTACCACCTACGAGCACAGATGCTGCAGAGTTACTTGTACCGAGATCAATTCCAATAATTTTTTCTTTTTTAGTATCAGACATAATTATCACCTTATTTTTTTTCAATATATTATTTAATAAACATTATTTTTTACAAACTATAACTTTTGAATATTTAAGAACCTTGTCTTTATACATATATCCTTTCATCAACTCTTCAATAATGTATCCATTTTCAACATCGTCGGATTCTTGCACTATCAATGCTTCATGTTTGTTTAAGTCGAATTTTTCACCATTTGTGGGAATTTCATTAACTCCTTCTTTTTTCAAAACATCACTGAATTTATTATATATGAGTTCTACACCATTTCTTAAATCTTCATCTTTTTCAGTTTCTAAAGCTCTTCCAAAGTCTTCATAGCAATCAAGAAATGATTTTATAACATTTTCATTTGCGAATTTTATTAAATCTTGATTTCTTTTGTCAGTAATTTTTTTGAAATTTTCAAAATCCGCTTGAAGTCTTTGTGATAGCGAGATATATTCTTGAGTTTCATTTTCGGATTTTTCAAGATTTTTTTCGAGCTTTTCAATTTCTTCATCTTTTGAAGTTAACTTTTCAAGAAGTTCTTCATATTTTTCCTGAATATCTTCGTCTTTAACTTCAGTTTTGCCTTTATTTTCGTCAGTCATCTTGACACCTTATTTAGGTTTTTAGAAAAACCAATGTAATAACTCTTAACCGAGAAGTTATTCTTATGATTCTTTAATATTGGTTTTTGGGAATTTATGGACATATAGGAAAATGGTTCATCAAATAAGAGTTATTACCTTAAGTTTTTCTGAACCAAATATTAAAGTAACCAAAAGTTATCTTTCTCTTACATTATTATAGTAACAAAAAGTTATATAAAGGTTTCGATACAGAAAGTATAATCATGAATAATACAAACGACATTGAGAAAAATGAAAGAACTCGCAGAAATGTCGAAATGCCTAAAGGTCACATAGAATTAAGAACTAACTACAATGGCCCTGCTGAAGACATGGATGTGGAAGATATCCTTGATGTAATGGGTTGTAAAACTAGAAGAGATATTATAAATCTTTTAAGAGAAGAACCTATGTTTGTAAGTGAAATTTCCAATGAACTGGACATTGGTCAAAAAGCTATTATTGCGCACCTTCGTGCAATGGAAGATATAGGTATCTTAAATTCTTCTTATAGAAAGATTTTAAGAGGTCGTCCACGTAAATACTACGATTTACAAAATGAAGTTAACATACATATTACGATTAATAGAAACAACTTCGATGTACAACTTACAGATGACATGCTCAATACATTACAACTACCATCTGGGGACGAATGGTCTAAATTATTAGACATTGAAAAAAGAATCGATGACGGTCAACTCGAAGCAATTGACGAGTTGAAAAATCAAATCAGATTATATGGCAATCTTTTAGAAAGAGCGGAATATATTCTTGAGAGAACCATGAAAACTAAATAATATTGTTTGAATTAATTTTCAAACTTTTTTACATTTTTTTAGCCACAATACTTTGACCTAAAGATACAGATCCATCTCCGGCACAGGTATTCGTGTGTTGAATGAAATTAAAACCATTTTTTTCAATGCAATTTTTAACTTGATCGGTAATGGCTTCATTATAAAATACTCCTCCGGTGGCTCCAATATCGGCGATATTCTTTTTATCGGATGCTTGAATTGCAAGTTCGCTTAAGCCATTTGCCACAGCAATTTGACCTGCAGATGCAACATCAGCCTTTTTTTCTCCACTTTGGTATAATCTTACAACTTCACGTAAAATTTCAGTTGTGTTCAATTGATTATTTTCGATTATCACAGGGATTTCTAGCTTTTTGGTTGAGTAATATGCAGCCGATTCAAGTTTCATTGAGCATTCTCCTTCATAGGTACGCTCATGACAAATTTCCAAGGCCACAGCCATTGAATCAAGCACTCTGCCTGTACTTGTGCTTACTCCTACATTGATTCCAGCTTCAATTTGTTTTTTAATGTTTTTAATCTCAATTTCGCCATATCTGAAATAATCAGCATACTTTTTTATTAGCTCATCATCTTTTAAGATACCTGCAAGCATTCTTACAGGATATTTTGTTGCAGCATCTCCACCGGGCATTAGCTGAGGCTCTAAATTGCCCATTCTTTCAAACGAGTTAATATCTGTGTAAAGTATTTCTCCTCCCCAGCTAGTTGAATCGCTTCCATATCCCACTCCATCAGCAGCAATGCTAATCAGCTCATCAATTCCATGGTCATTGGCAAGTGCTGCTGAATGTGCATGATGGTGTTGCACTGGCAGGACTTCTGCACCATACTTTTGAGATAATTCATGTGCTAAACGTGTAGTAAAAAAATGAGGATGCATATCACAGGCAATCACATCAAATTCATTGATTTTTAGAATTCTTTCCATATTGCTAATTGCGGTTTTTAAAAATTCTAATGTTTTTGATTTGTTTGCATTTCCAATGTGCTGTGAAGGATATGCTTTATTTCCTTTAGCTATTGAAAATGTCACATCAAGTTCAGGGCCCAATGCAAGCACATCCAAATCATTAGTTTCATAACTGATTGTATAGGGTTCTGGAGTGTATCCGCGTGATCGTCTAATAAAGGATAACTCGTCATTTCTAAATCTGATTACAGAGTCATCACATCTGTTTAGGATTTTACGATTATGGATGAGGGAATATTCATTAACGCCTGTAATTATCTCAGCGTTATCAATCACCATTGGTTCACCTGGAATATTGGCTGATGTCATAACTAATGTGTCAATATTGCTTTCATCAAATAATAAGTAATGCATTGGTGAGTAGGGAAGCATCACTCCAATATTGTGCAGACCGGGTGATAAGCTTTCAGGGAAGTTATAATTTTCATTTTTCTTTAAAATAACAATAGGTCTTTTATTGGAGGTTAATGTTTCGATTTCTCGTTTGGATAGTTGGGCATATTTTTTCAAGCTTTCTAAATCTTTACACATTACTGCAAACGCTTGACTTGGCCGGTTCAGACGTTTTCTCAATTCATTTATTGCTTCATCGTTATAAGCATCAACTGCTAGATGTGTTCCTCCAATACCTTTAATTGCAAGTATTTCTCCATCACTTAAGATTTCTGCACCTTTTTTAATAGGATTTTCAACATTTAGTTTTTCATTTCCTTTATAAATGGCCATTTGAGGTCCGCAATCACCACAACAAATAGCTTCACCATGATACCGTCTATCTAAGGGTTGCCCGTATTCACTTAGGCAATTTTCACATAATGGAAATTCCTCCATGGAGGTTCTAATTCTATCATAAGGCACACTTTCAATAACTGTAAATCTGGGTCCGCAATCGGTACATGCATTAAATGGATATTTATAGCGCCTATCATTAGGATCTCTAATTTCTTCCAGACATCTGTCACATATTGCAATGTCTGGAGGTATTACACTAACTCCTGAATAGGAATCTTCACTTTCAATTATTTCAAAATCAGAATAATTTTCCACTTCAACTTCACTAACTTTCATTGAATCAATTTTTGCAATTGGGGGTAATTCAAGTGGAAGTCTCTTTGCAAAATCAAGGGCATTTTCACCCTCAACTGTGATTTCAACCACATTTCCAAGGTTTCTAACATATCCTTTTAGATTTAAGTCAGCCGCTAGCCTATATACATATGGTCTAAATCCCACTCCTTGGACAATACCTTCAGTTAAAATCTTTAATGCCTTCATTAAATTATAATATTGTAAGTTAAATTTTATATAATTTTATCTTATATATTATATTATGAAAGATATTCTTGAAAAATTAGCTAATGGCCAACTTGATATTGACCAAGCAGAACAACTTCTAAAAGCGGATAATATTTTAGAATTTGATGATATTGCTAAGTTTGATATTAAACGCAGTGAGAGAACAGGTTTTCCAGAAGCAATATTTTCTCCAAGTAAAGATTATGACGATTTAATTACAATAATCAAAAATTTCCTTAAAAAAAGTGATGATGACTTGATAATTACAAAATTGTCATCTGAGAGGTATGAAAAGATAGAAAGGGATTTAGGCGAAAATTCATATATTTTTGACTATAACAGACGAGCTCACATTTTAATAATTAGAAAAGAAATAACAAAAAAAGATCCTATTGCAAAAATTGGCATTATAACTGCCGGAACATCTGACATTAATATTGCAGAAGAAGCCCGTGTAATAGTTGAAGAAGGAGGATGTGAATCAATTACCTCTTATGATATTGGTGTTGCAGGAATCCATAGGCTTTTTCCTCAAATTGCATATATGGTTGGTCAGGGCGTTAGGGCATTTATAGTTTGCGCTGGAATGGAAGGGGCGTTGCCTTCTGTTGTTGCGGGCCTTGTAGATGTGCCTGTAATTGCCGTTCCAACTTCTGTAGGTTATGGTGTTGGAGAAGGTGGCAGGGTAGCTCTAGATGCAATGCTTCAATCATGTGCTCCTGGAATTGCAGTTGTAAATATCGATAATGGATTTGGCGCTGGAGTATTCGCATTAACAATTGTAAATAGTGATTAAATGAAATATGAAATTTTTAATCCTGAAATACATGATGTATCTAAAGTAGCTAAGCTAGTTTATGATGTTGACTTTAGAACATTTGACATGCTTTTTAAAAGTTCTAATGGCGCTATCAAATCCATTTCTAAAAGCTTAAAAGATGAAGATCTAGAAACATTCCTTGTAATATTAAATGATGATTATGAGATTATAGGTATTTTGATTTACTATGTAAATAAATTTCCAAAGCATTTCAATTTCAAATCTCTAAGGTTATTAATTGTAGATATCCTAGATTACTTTGTTTTATGTGACGTCAAACCTGGAGATTTATATGTAGCCGAGCTGGCAATCGACAATAGTTTAAGAGGCCAAGGTTTAGGTAGAAAAGTTTTAGTTGATGTAATCAATTGGGCTCGTGATGAAGATTTAAATAGAGTGCTTTTGGATGCTGACTTTAGAAATAATGGAGCTTACAGGCTTTATGAAAAAATGGGGTTTAAAGAATTCAATAAAAAAAGAGTAAAATTCCTCAATTTTGAAAGAGGAATGCACAATATGGAATATAATTTAAAATGATTATCCTTTATTTTGTTTGAAATCGAATTTAATTTGTTCGATAATAAAGTTCATCGCATTTTCTTTACTGGTTTCATTAGTAAAATGTTCAAGCTTCATCGAGAATGTATGATTGCACTTATCAAAGTATGCTATTGCATTGTCCTTTTCGTCTTTAGACGATTGGTTTTCATATTCAATCATACTTAAATTTTTGTTTGTAAAATTCTTCTTAATAATTATGTCATCTTGCTGAGTTAATGATTTCAGTTTCTTATTATATTCTTCATTGTTATTGGTCACTTTTTCTAAACATTTAATGCGAATAACTTCATTTGTTTTTTTATTATGGAATACACAATATCTGCTGCCGTCATCAGTTGTGATATATCCTGGAGGCAATGTTACTGCAACATCACTAATCACAGAAACTGCATTGCCTACACTGGTAGAGTTACTGACAACAAGGTACATACATCCTAATCCTGCAAGTAATACAATAATAATTCCAATCCAACGTTTATCCATAATTCTGCCTCAGGTTATTTTTTATTTTTCTTTTTTTTCTTATTTTTTTTTCTGCCTTCAGCATTTTCGACATATGCATCACAAACTTCATCAGCAGGACCTTCCATGACAAGTTTTCCATTATCAATCCAAATACACTTGTCACAGATTTTTCTAATTTGGCTGATAGAATGTGAAACGAGCAATACTGTCACTCCTTCAGCCATAAGTTCATTAATTTTCTCAGAACTTTTCTTTCTAAATTTAATATCTCCAACAGATAAAATTTCATCTACAATCAATATGTCTGGTTGTATGAGAGTGGCTATTGAAAAACCTAATTTAGCTCTCATACCTGAGGAGTAATTCTTAACTGGGTAATTGATAAATTCACCAAGTTCTGAAAACTCTACAATCTCATCATATTTTTCATCAAGTAGCTTTTTGTCCATGCTTAAAAAAGCACCATTTAAGTAAATATTGTTTTTTCCAGTGTAGTTCTTATCAAAGCCAGCACTCAACTCCAATAATGGGGCAACTTTACCGTTGATTCGTATTTTTCCATATGTAGGTTCATATATTCCGGATAATATTTTTAAAAGTGTACTTTTTCCAGCTCCATTAAATCCCAGAATTCCAAGCTTATCCCCTTTATAAATTTCAAAACTGATATCATCTAAGACTCTAATTTTCTCTTTTTCTTCTTTATTGCGTTTAATAGTTCGGATAACATACTCTTTCAAGGTATCAATTTTATCTTTAGTGATTTTAAACTCCATTGATACATGTTCAACTTTAACCGCAACATTATTATCAAGTTTTTCAGCGGTATTATCAGAGTCATTGGAGAGTATATTAATTTTATTTTTTATTTTTCCTATAATGCCCATAATAACACCTTATAATTCTAAAACTAATTTTTTATCATAGATATTAAATAATAATATTCCTATTCCTAATGTAGTAAATGCAAATGCCCCTAAATAAAGTATCATTGTGAAATCAGGTATTGCTCCGTATACGCATTGTCTAAAACAGGACATTGCACAATAAACGGGATTCAGGGTAAATATGAATTGTACTTGTGAAGGAACAATCTCGATTGGATAAAACATTGCAGATGCATATAATAATACTAAAGTAAATACGTTGTACAGGTATCCGATATCTGTGAAATAAGTATTGCAAACTGCTAATATAAGCCCAACTCCAAATACCAATACCACTAAAAAAGAAAGAGGAATTATAGTGTATATTAATGTTATATGGAAAGGTGCTCCGGTAATTAGCATAACTCCAAACAATATCACGAAAGATATTAAAAAGTTAACAAATTCATAACAAACAGAACTAATAGGGAACATCAGTTTTGGAACATAAATCTTTTTTAATAAATTAGCATCCTTTCTAATTGAGTTCATAGCTCCTTTAGTCCCATGGTTGTAAAAATCAAATGCCAATCTTCCTGCTAAATAGTAAACAGGATAGTTTTGAATATTTCTTCCAAACAGCATGGAAAAGATTAATGTAAATACTAACATAGTTAAGAGAGGATTGAAAAAACTCCATAAAATTCCTAAAACGGAATCTTTATATTTTGAAGTTAAATTCTTTTTAACTAGCTCTGTTAGCAAAAATTTTTTTTCCGAATTTGTGTCAAACATAGTAATAACCAATATGTTTTCAATTATCTAAAATTATGTTAAAAATTATTTATAAATTTTTACTCACTTCCGCCTTCTAGCAAACTCTTCATAGATTTCATCAAGTTCTATTCCTTTATGAACTAAAAGCAATAAAGTGTGGAAGATTAAATCAACGGATTCATAAACTAAATTTTCATCGTTTTTAGAAGCTATTATTACTTCTCCAGCTTCTTCAGCGATTTTTTCTAATATCTTATCTTCAGCTTTTTTATCACTATCTTTCATGATATTAGATGTATAAGAATCAATAGGATTGTCTCTTCTTGATTGTAAAACTTCATAAACTTCTCTTATGATTTCATCATTATTCATCATCATCACCGTTTGATTCTTGATCTTGCATACTTTCAGTAATTGCAATTAATGGATGTTTATCATCGTCAATAATTTCAATATCATCAAATGTTTTAATACCTGCTTTATCAGCAGTTTTTTCCATACCTAATTTGATATCTTTGCCTAAATCAACAACATAAGAGTCAACAGTTTCATAACCTCTTTGGACTGAAGCTACTGCTCTGTGATGCCCATCAACTAAAATCCATCTATCATCAGTTTTAACAACAATTGCAGGTTCGGCCAATCCTTTTTCCAACTCATAAGCTCTTCCTTCAAGTTCATCTGCATAAACTCTGTCTTGTGTAGGCCTTAATTTTTTAGTTTCAACAGGCATATGTTTCAAGGTAGTTTTAATGCCATATAATTGTTCCATAGTCTTTTTAAAGTATTCCACTTTATTTGGTGTGGATCTTTCAATATGTGACCTGACCATATCAGTATTTGTAATAATGCCAACTAATGCTCCATCAGCATCTACAACAGGCATTCTTGAAATGCCCTTTCTAAACATTACTCTAGAAGCATCGTTTATTGATAAATCTTGATTAGCGACAACTAGGTTAGTACTCATTATTCCTGAAACTGTGTCTGCCCATTCCTTTGCCACAACATCAAATGCAGTTACCATTCCCACCAGTTTATTGTTTTTAACAACAGGGTAACTGTTGTGGTGACTTTCTTTCATTAAATCTATTATTTTGTCAGTTTCAGTGTCTGGAGAAACAGAAATTACATCTCGGGTCATATAATCTTTTACAAAAGACTTTTTCTCTGCCATATAGTGTCCCCTTTTCTATTCTATATTTTCTCTTAAAAGTTTAACAGTTTCTCCAGGGTCTGCTTTTCCACGGGTTAATCTCATTACTTGACCCACTAAGAAGTTAAGTGAAGCTTTTTGACCAGCTAAGTAATCATCAACTGCTTTTGGATTTTCCTCAATAGCTTGTCTAACAGCGGATAATGTCTCATCTTCATTTACAACACCAAGCAAACCTAATTCTTCAGCAATTTCTTTAGGTGTTTTATCACTGTTTGGCATTTGTTCAATGATTTTATGAGCTGCTTTAGCGGTAATTTCTTTTGTTTCAATCATTTTTAAGTATTCAACTAAATCATCGACACTAATTCCACTATCTGCAAAGTCTAATTTATTATAGGATAATACTCTTTTAAGTTCATCCCTCATCCATTTAGCTGCAAATCTAGAATCAACTTCTTTTACAACTTCTTCATAACTAATAGCTAAATCGAGTTCGGAAGTCAATACTTTAGCAGATTCTTCATCAATGCCGTAATCTGCAACGAATCTTTTCACTTTATTGTGAGGTGCTTCAGGCATGGTGTCTAAGATTCTTTTGATAGTTTCATCAGAAATTTTCATTGGTGGAAGGTCTGGGTCTGTAATAAAACGATAATCATCAGCATCTTCTTTTAATCTCATTCCGACAGTAATCATTTGAGATTCAAGATATGCACGAGTTTCTTGCTTAACTTCAACTCCTCTTTTCATAAGATTTTTCTGCCTTACAAGTTCGAATTTCAATGCTTTGTATGCACCTTTAATGGAGTTAACGTTTTTCATTTCTACCCTGTTTCCTCCATTGATGGAGATGTTAACATCTGCTCTCATGGTTCCCTCTCCACGAGCTCCTCCACTATATTGCAAAACTCGAATTAATTCTTTTAAGAAGTTTCTTGCTTCTTCAGGAGATTTTATATCTGGTTCAGTTACAATTTCAACTAACGGAATTCCTGAACGGTTGAAGTTAACAGTACCTCTGTCTGGTTTAAATTGACCGGGGTCTTCTTCAGCGTGAATTTCTCTAATTCTAATTCCATTTAGTTCACCTTTAATTCCAATAGGAACTGAAGTTCTTTGATATCCTGAAGGCAAATCCGGATAGTCATAATGTTTTCTCATGAAATAAATGACGTCCTGATCAATTTCACAGTTAAGCATTAAAGCAATCATCAGTGCATTTTCCAATGCTTTTTCATTTGTAGGATGTGGTTTTGCACCTGGTTGATTAAGACAAACTGGACAGATGTTTGAATTAATTGGTGCATCCTGGTAATTTGTAGGACAATCACAGAATAATTTTGATTCAGTTTCTAATTGCACGTGGATTTCAAGTCCACACATCATATCGACATCGTCACTAATAGTAATTCCTCCCTTTTAGGATAATTTTTTATACTATCATCATATTTGTTCATTTCAATTTATAAACATTGTTAAAAAATAGGATATTGGTAGGGATTTTAAAATAATAAAAAATAAATAAAAATTGATGAACTAGTTTTCAAACTCATCAATTAATTTTTGAGCTTGATTCCAATCGTTATGGTCATCAATCTCGGTCCATTTAAGTCCATTTGTTAAAACATAATCAATTGTACTGATATTGCTCAATGTTTTATATGCAAAATCATAATAATTCTGTTTATCTTCATCCATTAAGTCTTCAAGAATTTCATTAAATTTAACTATGTCATTTTTAGATACTTTTGAAACACCAATAAATTCCCCTGTAGAACTAGGAATATCAATCCCTTTTCCGATTTCTTTTATAGTTCCATTGGCTATTGATTTATCTTCATCAAATATTTCATTTTCAATAATTAATTTAAATGACTCCTCGTTTAAATCTTTAAAATTATCTACAATTAAACTGGTATTTTCTCTTTCAGCTATTCTTGCGATAATTTCAGGATCAACAACATTGTCTCCATTAATTAATATAAAATCGTCCATCTGATTTTCTTCAATGTATTTGCTTGCGATATATGTTGAAACGGAAGTGTTGGTAACGTCATATTTTTCATTTTCTAAAATTCTAATGTTAATGGAATATTTTTCTTTTAATTTAGGAACTAAATCTTCTACTTTGTCTTTATTGTATCCAACAATCACAATAAATTCTTTAATATCTTCTGCCATTAAATTTTTCATCATTCTTTCAAGTAAGGTCATGCCATTCACTTCAAGTAATGGTTTTGGTATGTCCTTTGTAAGTGGCATTAATCTAGTGCCCATTCCTGCTGATAAAATTACTCCAATCATTTTTTCACCTTTTATTCAAATTTGTCCCATAACATATTAAATGCTTTAATAGGATTTGTCCTTTTAATAATTACATCATAAACAAAATCTACAGTGTCGCTATTGATGTCATATTTAGTGCAAATATCCTTTATTGCTTTAATAGAATTTTTTCCTTCAAATACAATGCCACTTGCAGCTTCATCAATAATTAATCTTTGGCCGTATAAAATTCCAAGAGTGTGATTTCTACTTTCAGAAGAAGTTGAGGTTAAAATTAAATCTCCAAATCCACAATATTCGTGAACTGTATCGCAATTGCCTCCAATTGCCTCAATGATTTTAATGGTGTCCTTAAAACTTTTAGTTAAGATGCTGTATCTGGCATTCTCATTGATGTTCATTCCTTCACAAATTCCGTTAGCTATTGCATTTATATTTTTCAAAACACCACAAAGTTCAATTCCTTTAATGTCATCAATTATTTTAACTTTAAATTGTTTAGTTGACAATACCTCTTTAACTTTCAGGGAGTTTTCACGTTTTCTTGATGAAATATTTGTCACTGTTGGTTGGTTTATCATTATTTCAGATGCAAAATTGGGTCCGGATAATGCAACATAATTTTCATCAAAATATTCAGATATTAAATCGCCCATTGTTTTAAGAGAAGGATATTCAATCCCTTTTGCTGTGGTAACAAGAATTACATCATTAGAAATTACTTCTTTTAAGTTTTTTAAAGTTTCCCTAAAAGCAGAAGAGGGGATTGCTAAAAATATAATTTCGCATTGTTTTAAATCATTCAAATCAGTTGTTGCTTTAATATTTTCATTTAATTTTTGATTAGGATAATACTGTGTATTGTATCCAGTAGTATTAATATCATCACACAAATCTTGATTTCTCGCATGCAATAATATTTGATCTACATTTTCCCTTATTGTTTGTGAAATTGCTGTTCCTAGTGAACCGGCTCCAATAATGCCTACATTTAATGTCATTTTACACCTTGATTTTTAATTATTTTAATGTTGTAATTAATATTTATTTTTTAAAGATTCTTTAACATATCGTTTAATGAATTTATCCAACTCAGGGGAAACTTCACTTTCTTTAGATCCCAATTGGGTTTTATTAGTGAATGTTCCTTTTAATTGTCTTCCAGCCCATTTAACTTCTTCTTCAACTCTTTTACCATATTTTGTTCCAAACATTTTAAACAAGGGGAATTTGGTTATTCCATTTGCTCCACTCAGAATCAATATTCCGATATTTGCTAGATTATCAATCCATGTTCCGCAGATTATTTCAATATCTGGGAAGGCTAACCTTACTTGTGCTACAACTTGAGCATAATAAAGTGAAGGGGGTTGTGAGGAATTTGCATAAATGGTGTCTTTGTGAGGATTAAGCGAATAAAAGATTACTCTATCAATTTTATGATCTCTAATATAATCGATTATATATGAAACATCATCAAGAGTTTCTCCAAGACCTAAAATTATTGTAATTGCCTTTTTAAATCCTAAATCTCCTGCAATATCTAACATATTACTAATGTCATCTAATTTTTTAGAGGGACAAACTTTCTTGTGTATTTTGGGATTAGCTACCTCAACTGCACCGGTTATACCTTTAATTTCTGAACTGTACTGATTTAATTCATCAGTAATTCCAGTATTTAACCAAACTCCATCTCCAGTGATATTCTTTATATTTGTGGCGATTTCTTTAATTTCTTGAGTTGTAAAGGATTCGTATCCTCCAGATAGGAATTCTATATTCCAATCAAGGCGTCTGCACATTTCAGCTTCAGCATATATATTATTAATATTTCTTCTAGCTTTCTTTGGATCTTTTATTTTATCTTTTTGTGTGGACATATAACAAAAGGTACAATCTCCTTTATTACACCACCAAGATAAGAATACTGCTCTTTCCAGAGTTATTAAATCGCCATGTTTCTTTAAAGTAATTTCATTGGCTTTTTTAATTAGGTCAAATATGTTAAAATCCATGTTATTATATATGCTCCTTAAAGTTTATATACTGCAATGACTAATTTATGTATGTTGACGATTTTTTCCATAAAAGTTTTAGAAAAATCAAAACATTTATATACTATGTAATGTATAATTATTATTACTGTTTAAAGTCTTTGATTTTTAATCATGGGTTTTATTTGGTTAAGTTAGTTGGGTGTTTCATGCCATCGTAGCTCAGTAGGTAGAGCGTTCGGCTGTTAACCGATTGGTCACAGGTTCGAGCCCTGTCGATGGCGTTTTTGGGCCCATAGCTTAGCCAGGTAGAGCGTCCGGCTCATAACCGGAAGGTCATGGGTTCGAACCCCATTGGGCCCATGGTATCTTAAAACTTTATTTATTATATGTGCTCCGGTGGTGTAGTCCGGCCAATCATTTCGGCCTTTCGAGCCGAAGACTCGGGTTCGAATCCCGGCCGGAGCATTCTAAAAAATTTTGTTAAGATTTTTAATGGTTTCTATGTATCCTTTCTTTTAAAGCGGGGGTGCCCGAGAGGCCAAAGGGGACAGGCTTAGGACCTGTTGACGCAGGTCTACCAGGGTTCAAATCCCTGCTCCCGCACTTTAACAATTTTTTTTATTTAATTTAATAAATGCCGGGGTAGGGTAGGTGGTCATCCTCCAGGACTGTGGATCCTGGGACTCGGGTTCGAATCTCGGCTCCGGCCCCATTTATAAAAACTATTTTTTCAAATTTTAGAATACTTAGCAAATGCTCTCTCATTTTATTTATATAATGTTAAAATCAAATTATTTAATCGAGTGTTATTTATGGCAAAAAAAGGATCTGCTGAAGAAAGGGATTTGGTACATAAGTTGTGGAATAGGAAGTTTGCTGCTATGCGTGCTCCCGCTTCTGGAGGTGCTACTAAAAGACCTTTACCTGATGTTTTAGCGGGAAATGGTAAAATTTATTTAGCAATTGAAGTTAAAACAACTACTAAAGAAAGAATTTATATTGAAGAAGAACAAATTACTTCCCTTTGTGAGTTTTCAAAAATATTCGGTGCCAAACCTTATATTGGGGTGAGGTTTAAATACACTAAATGGATATTTTTAGAACCTGAAAATACTCCTAGAACTAGAAACGGAAACTATCGTGTTGAAAAGGATTATGCACTTGAAAAAGGTTTTGAAATTGATGAAATAACCGGTATTGATAAGCAAATGAAATTTGAATAATTGCAAATATTTATATATTATTAAAATCAGATTTACTACTGTATGTTATGTGGGGTTATGGTGTAACCTGGCAGCATCGGGGACTCCAGTTGTCTTTGAAGAAAATATACGCGTAACTGAACAGTACCTGTTGTGATGAACAATTGGAGTACTGAGGCAAGAGACATCCCCGGATTGGGGTTCAAATCCCTATGACCCCATTTTTATACAAAGTTTTTTCAAAACTTTTAATTACTTTTTAAATTATACTATCTTTCATGTCAAATATTGTTTTTATAATGGGATTTAATTATGATTCAAATTGTTATTTAATTAATGATAGCATTCTTGTTGATACTGGTGCTGGACATAACAAGGATTATTTATTCTCAAAACTCAAAGAAAATGGCATCAAACCGGAAAATGTCGAATTAATTGTAAACACTCACTGTCATTTTGATCACATTGGTGGAAACTATTTATTTCCTAATGCAAAGATTGCGGTTCATGAATTAGATGCAATTTCCATGAAAAATAAAGATTCATTAGGCACTTCACTTTCTGCTTTTGATTTTGAAGGGGATAACTCTAGAGTGGATATTGAGCTTGTTGATGGCGATAAAATAGAAGATTTTGAAGTTATTCACACACCGGGACATACTAGTGGTGGAATTTGCCTTTGGGATGGCGAAAACTTAATTAGTGGAGACACTATATTTGCCGGTGGGGGTGTTGGTCGAATGGATATTGGTGGAAGCTATTCTGATATGAAAAACAGTATTGAAAGATTATTGGAATTAGATGTTAAAAACATCTACCCAGGTCATGGACCAATTGTTGAGAAAAATGGAAAAGAACATATTAAAATGTCTTATTTATTGCTCTAATTTTTTAGAAACCTTTTTTAAGGTTCCTCTTTTAACAAGGATAGAAACTTTTTCTCCGCGAGCTATTGTATTGTCTGGTTGAGGTATTACAAGTTCACCGTTTTGATATGTAGCAATAATGATGTAGTCTTTTGTAGGGGATACTTCTTTAAAACGTTTTCCAATAACTTTATCGTTAGTTATTGTCATTTCAATAATTTCTGCATCACCTTCACCGATTGTGGTTAATGTAGATACTCTTGGATTAGTAACATATTGTGCTAAGTCTTTTGCAGCACTCATTTCCGGACTTATTACTCTATCAATTCCAACTTCTTTAAATGCTTCTTCGTGTTCGGGGTTACTTACACGTGCGATAATTGTTTCAACATTATATTTTCTAACTAGAATGCATGAAAGTAAGTTTGCTTCATCGTTTCCAGTTGTTGCAATAAAGAAGTCAGCATCTTCAATATTTGTTTCTTCAAGCAATTTGGAACTAGTTCCATTTCCACATATAACTAATGCATCGAGTTCTGATGCAACTTCATTACATAATGATTCATCACTTTCAATTAATGTGATGTCTGCACCATTATCAATTAGTAAATTTGCAAGGCCAAGTCCTACACGACCTCCTCCCATTATAATAGCATACATTATATTACCTCATCAAAATAATTAATAATCAATATTTATTTTAAGATAATATAAACCTATCTTTTAAATACTTCGAAAAATGCTCTTAGTGTAATTAATACTGGATATATTTCCAATCTTCCACTCCACATGTTAAATATGCACGCGAGCTTTAAAGGGTCTTCAAGAGAGAAATTTATCTCTCCAAGGATCACACCATTGTTTCCTTGAATTGAAATAGTGTCAAATAAACTATTAAATGGATCGTGACCATATAAACAGAATAATGCCCAGCTAACCAGAATAAAAATCATATAAAGAGTAATGAAGTTTCCGCTGTCACTAACCGTTTTTTCATTTACTTTTGTTTTTGAAATTTTTATTGGAACAACCCTGCCTTCGGGTGATAAAATTTCACGAATATGTTTATAAATCCCTTTAAAGAATACAATGACTCTTGAAAGTTTAATTGCACCAACTGTGGAACCACTTGATCCTCCAATTAACATCAATGCCATTATACAGATTAATACGAATGGTGGCCATCCTATCATCACGTCAAAACTATTGACGCTGGCTCCGGTTGTTGTTGCAGCAGATACTATTGTAAAAAGTAAGTCTATTGGAACAATATCTGAGACAAAATAAAGTATAACGGCAACAATAGCTATTAAAGAAATCATCACTTTAAATTGCAAATCCTGAATCAAGGATTTTCCTCTTGTTTTAATAACTTTATAATGGACTAAAAAGCTTGTAGCTCCTAAAATCATTAAAACAATAGAAATTAAGTAAATCACATCATTGTGGTAAAAACCCATATTCGCATTTTTAATACTCATGCCTCCGGTGGAAATAATTGTAAATGTATTGCAAATCGAATCAAAAACAGGCATTCCCGCAAGTAAATATAAGCAAATTCCCAGCACTGTATAAATTAAATAAATTTTAATAGTTTGCATAAGAGTAGCTTTAATACTAGGTTTCAGGCGTTCTTCACGAGCTTCGGATTGGTACAATTTTGATGATGCGGTTCCAGGTCTTGTTAAGATTGCTACAGTCATAACAATAATTCCTAATCCTCCAACCCATTGTTCAATAGATCTAAAAAATAAGATACTATGGGGCAGGACTTCAACATTTTGATACATGGTAACTCCACTTCCAGTTAAAGCGGACATGCTTTCAAAAACTCCGTTGATGAAGCTCAAATCACTTACAAGTAGCATGATTGCTCCACCGATTACACTGGCCCATAGCCATGCAAGTGCTGAAATTATCATCCCATGTTTTAGGCGCATTTTATTTGATGAGTATTCTTCAAAGTATTTTGTAAAAAATAGTCCTAAACCTATTGAAATTAAACTGGGGATTATAAATCCTAAAAAATTAAATTCGAAATATATTAAGTCTACAATTATTGGAACTAAACACATTAATCCAATTCCAACCATTATCATACCTGAATTTCTTATAACTATATATAAGTCAGTTTTGTTAATATATCTCATTGTGTAAATATTGATTAAAATTCTATATAAATTTATAAGTATCAAAAGTTCAATATTAAAATATTAAGTTGGTATTATCATGGACCGTAAAACAATATTATTATTTGGATTCAGTATTCTTATTTTAGTCATAATGTTATGGTTTGTAGGAATCGATAAGGTTATTATGGCATTGAAAACAGCTAATCTATATATTATACTTTTAGCAGTTGGTGTTCAAGTTGTTACTTATTTTTTATACACCTTGCGTTGGCAGATACTCAACAATCTTGCTGATATGTATGTCAGTATAAGAAAACTGCTTCCAATGGTAATGGTAGGTCTTGCGGTCAATAACATTACTCCTTCAGGACGTGGAGGTGGAGAGCCTGTAAGAGCTTATCTATTGTATAAGGAGAAAAATTGTTTAATGGAAGAAGCTTTTGCAACTGTTGTTGCTGATAGGGCATTAGATACATTTCCATTCGTTGTTCTTGCAGCCATTACAATTTCTGCAATGACATTATACTTTAATTTTGACACATGGATGCTTGTTGTAATGGTTCTTGCAGTCATCGCGATTATTGCAGTTTTAATTGGTATTATTTACATGTGCATTAATCCTAATTTTGGAAAAAGGGTGGATGGATGGATTATTGGTCTTGTCAGACGTTTTTACAAGAAGAACTCAGAGGAATTTGAAGAAAAAATACATGGAATTATTTCCGGTTTCCAAGACACTATGAAATTATTGATTTCAAATAAAAGGGGTTTGTTGTACACTATTCCATTATCTTTTTTAATTTGGATTTTTGAAATTTTAAGAGTTTATCTGGTATTTTTAGCATTTGGCGCAAATGTTAATATTGTCATTATTGGTGAAGTATTTATTGTAGCTTCACTTGTCGGTATGATTCCGTTGCTTCCTGGAGGTGTTGGGGCTATTGATGGGGTCATGATTCTGTTTTACTCCGCAACAGGAATTCCATCTTCAGTTAGTGCAGCCGCAACTGTAATTGAAAGGTTAATCTCATTCTGGATGACCACCATAATCGGTTTGATAATATTGCCATATTATGGATCAGCTATTTTAAATAAGATATCCTTTTCATCATCTTCTGGTGAAATCGAAGAATCCGATGGCGACGAATCATCTGAGGAATAGGCGATTATTGTCTAAATATTGTTTGATTATGATCATGTTTAATTGCCTGATTTTACAACTTCTGTAATTTAGAAGTATCAGGTTTTTATTTATACGCAGAAACATCTAAAATTTTTATATGGAATATATTTTATTGTTCTTAGTTGGAGGCATTATTCTTGGATTGTAATTTACATTTTAAGTAAAATTCCATATTTAAATGAGTTCATTGGTGTTAAATGCTTTTTTAATCATATAATGTTTTTCCATGATGATTATTAAATAGAAAACTTTATTTTTATATATATTCATAAACTTTATTATCACAAAATATTTAATTTTTTAAAAAAATTTGGTGAAAATATGGAAATAAATGGCGTAGAAATTAAAGATACTTATGCAGAAGGTTTTGGAATCAAAGTAACTAGAATTTTAGTTACTGCAGAAACTGAAGAATTAGCAAAAATTGCAGCAACTGAAGCTACCGGTTACGGAACTTCTGTTATTGGATGTCCTGCTGAAGCAGGTATTGACTGCTTTGTACCGGCAGAAAACACTCCCGATGGAAGACCTGGTTATGTTATAATGATTTGTCAAGGTGGTAAAAAAGCACTAGATCATGAATTAATGGAAAGAATAGGAATGTGTATTTTAACCGCTCCAACCGCAGCAGCATTCAACTGTTTAGAATCTGGAGATACTTTAAACACCGGTGCAAAATTAAAATTCTTCGGGGACGGTTTTGAAGAAGAATTAGAAATTGATGGAAGAAAAGTGTTCTCCATTCCAATCATGTCCGGCGACTTCTTAGTAGAATCTGACTTCGGATACAAAAATGGTGTGGCTGGAGGAAACTTCTTTATCTTAGCGACCGAACAAATGATTGGTGTAGCCGCAGCTCAAGCAGCAGTTGAAGCTATTTCTAAAGTTGAAGGCGTAATTACTCCATTTCCTGGAGGTATGGTCGCTTCTGGTTCTAAAGTAGGATCCAACAAATACTCAAAATTCTTAAATGCATCCACTAACGAAAAAATGTGTGTAACTTTAAAAGACAAAGTTGATTCAGACATTAGAGAAGATGCTAACGGAGTATTTGAAATAGTTATCGATGGTGTTGATGAGGAATCTGTAAAAGCAGCTATGAAAGCAGGAATTGAAGCTGCTTGTGCTGTTGAAGGTGTACTTGAAATTTCAGCAGGTAACTTCGATGGTAAATTAGGTTCTGCTATTATGCATTTACACGAATTGTTCTAGAGAATTTAATTCTCTTCATTTTTTTTTATTTATTGAGTATTTCTTTTTGAGTTAGCTTAGCTATCTCTTCATTAGATAAATTAACACCAATAATCTCTTCTTGTTTTCTTAAATCTTCAAGCAATTTATCAAAAGTAGTATTATTAGGTCCTGAAATTAAATGGGAGTGGATATTATTTGCACTTCGGTATAGGTTATCTAATGCTTGTTTTTGATCATCATGAATGCTTAGGCGATTTACAAATCTCTGACCATCTGCTATGTTCATTGTTTTAATTTGGCGGGTAAGTGTTGTTTCAATTCCCGGTAAGTGATACTCAATATTTTCTAATGTACATCCATGTTTAGTTATTATTTTAAATTCCTCATAAATTTCATCGGAGTTATGTCTTACAGTCACTCTTAAAAGATGAGGACTTGCAGATTCATAATAAAGGCCTTCCCCTCCAATCACTTCAGGGGATACAATTTTATTTGCTCCAGCTTTTTTAAGTCTTTTAATATTTTCAAGTTTACTGGCTCTTGATACAATCCATGCATCAGGATTTGTTTCTCTAATGGTCAATACTATAAATAAATTAGTTACATCATCTCCAGTACAGACTATAACGCTTCTACATTTAGTTCCTGCCAGCTTTGCAATTAAATCATTTTCTATGGCATCGCCATTTAGGATTACAATGTTTTTCTTTTCTTCAATGTTTTCACATTTTTCCTTGTCTTTTTCAATAACAATTACATTCTGATTTCTATCGGTTAACTCATCAAAAACCACTTTCCCAACTCTTCCTAAACCACAAATAATATAATAATCTTCCATATTTTCAATAGCTTTCAATTTTCTCGCTCCCTTTGAATACTTGGTCATTTTTTCCTGGAAATTTGTTAACATCATATTAAATACATATGCAAGTAAAGCAACTCCTGCAAGGGCTAGGGATGTTGCAAATAATTTTTCGATTCCTGTTTGAGGAAGATAATCCCCATATCCAACAGTTGCCATTGTAATGGTCGCATAATAAATTGAATCAATAAGGTTTAAGTCCATTATAAAATAAGAACCTAGGATACCATAAATAAAAATGGCCATAATTATTATTAATCCACTACTAATGTATTTTGTTGGAAGTTTTGTTAAAATTTTAAATGTTATTTTTCGCATATGATTTTTCCTAAAACTTAAGATAATTATACTTATATACTCTACTATATTTTAAACTATAATGTGTTTTGGCAATGGATAGTTCAAATCAACAAAGTTTTTGAAAGAGTCTGAAAACATAAGAAACATAAGTATCATAAATTTCTTTTATGTTAGTTATGAAATTCATGTTTTCTAATGAAAATTTTTAAATATTCTAAAAAACATAAGAAACATAAGTATCATAAATTTTTTTCATGTTTATCATGAAAATTATTAATAGAGGTTATAACCATGAAACATAATCCTTTTAGAAAACGAACAGGAATTCTTCCATCTTATTTCACTGGTCGTGAAGAAGAACTAAATGAACTTAAAAAAATATATCAATCAACCAAACAGGGGGTTCCTGGTCATTTAATATTATATGGCTCAAAAGGGATTGGAAAAACATCATTATTATTAAAGTTTCAAGAAGAATTAACTAATTTTGATGATGTATACTCAGTTAGAATTCCATTAATAGAAGGAAATTTTGAAGATATCTATACATTAATAATAGAAAAATGTTCCGACACTTTAGATATCAATATCAGTCATTTCTGGGAGAAAATAAATTCATTAGGTATCAATATACCCTTGATTGGAGGCATATCTCTATCACGTGAAATACCTAAAACCAGCCCAGCCATTGCATTTGAAAAAATATTAAATGTAATTTATGATGAGTTAGACTCTGACAATCCGGTTTTAATCTTATTGTTCGATGATCTTCAAAGGATAATGAGCAATGAAGAAACAATGAAGATACTAAGCATTTTACAAAATGCTCTTGTAGAATTAAATTTAAAAGGAAAAAATATAATGTTTGTAGCTACAGGTTCAGAGGATATTTTCTACAGAATACAAGATAAACTCGACTCTGCAGTACGAATATTCGAACCTTATCTAATAGGACCATTATCATACGACGAAGTATGTGAAGCAATCAATATTCCAATTAAAAAACAAAATGTAAGCTTTGAAGAAGATGTTTTAAAAGAAATATACGAATTATCTAATGGAATTCCATATTATATGCAAATTTTAGCTTACAACTGTTTTGACGAAATCAATGAGGGGAATAAAGTAACAATGGCTGAATTTAAAAAGGCATCTATACATTCCTTAAATATTTTAGCTCAACGAGAATTTAAAGTATTATTTAGCAAATCCACTATGGAAGAAAGAAAAATACTATGCTTGATGGCTGAAAGTGATGAAACAGTTTTATCCTATTCTTATATAAAATATAATGCTAATTTAAACTCAGAACCCTCAGCATTATTAAAAAATTTAATTAAGAAAAACATGATAATCAAACCAGCAAGAGGCAAATATAAATTAAAAAACAATCTTTTCAAATCATACCTACAAAATCTAGGGATAAATCAAGATACTGGTTTAATCAACTATTAATGCATTGTTCTTTTTATAATAATGAGACAATAGCAACCTTTATTTTTTTCTGTACGTATTGTCTTGTGTAGTGAGCTAATGGGAGTATGTGAAAAATTATGTCATCTTATGGGAGTAACTAATAGGAATAAGTTTGTCCGTTTTGTGAACAATTTAAACAATGTTTGTTTATTATATTTTTCATATAAATTTAGTGATAAAGCTATTGCTAGGAATTTAATCAATTTTCGTAAAGTTTTGGATTTGAAAAAATTTAATTAATAGTAAATACAATACAAGTATTGTTGTAGATATTAAAAGTGTGGGATATTATGCGTCCTATTGATATGATGGTTACAGATTTTAATTGCGAATATTTGGGATTGTCTCGATTATGTTTGATGGAATCGGCTGGAAAGTCTTTAGCTGAAGAAATAGGCAAAATTGCAGTTTATACATTTTCAAAACCTGTTAAAATAATAATTTTTACAGGCTCTGGTGGAAATGGTGGAGATGGTTTTGTAGCTGCAAGATATTTGTTGAACAGAGGTTATGATGTGGATATTTACATGCTAAAGGATAATATACGTTCAGCTGAAGCTAAAATAAACTTTGATATTTTGCAAAACATGCATCCTCGTCTATCACACTTAACAATTTATAATTTAAAAACTCTTGAAGATATTGATAATACTGAGGTTAATAAAAACTCTAAAGGGGAATATATTATTGTTGATGGACTTTTAGGAACTGGAATTAAAGGAAAACTTCAGACTAATATTAAAAGAGCCATTGAAGTTATTAATAAGTCAAATGGAATTAAAATTAGTGTTGACGTGCCTTCTGGAATGGACCCATTAAACGGTGAGGTAAGTGATTTGGCCGTGATTCCTGATTATACAATTAGTTTTCATAAAATCAAGGATGGTGTAAGGCATGCTGATGAAAAATGTGTTGGAGGTCTTGTAACTGCCGATATTGGAATACCGTTTGAAGCCGAATACTTTGTAAGTTATGGGGATTTTTTAAGACTTAAAAATAGAGATTCATCATCTCATAAAGGAAACAATGGACGTTTGTTAATCATTGGTGGAAGTAATGATTACTCTGGTGCGCCTGCGATTGCAGGTATGGCAGCTATTGGCGCCGGTGCTGATTTGGTCTATGTTGCAACACCTGAAAAATCAGCTGAAGCTATCAAGGCAACCTCTCCTGATTTAATTGTAAAATCACTTGAGGGGGATAAACTATCATTAAGTCATGCTGATGAGATATTGTCAATTGTTGGTGATGTTGATGCTGTTTTAATGGGTCCTGGCGCTGGAATTGATGATGAAACTTCAAATTTATTCAATGTTTTAGCTACAAAAATTAAAAAACCAATTATATTGGATGCAGATAGCTTAAAACAAGTTAATTTATCATTAATCAAAAATCGTGAAGATATTATATTGACTCCTCATATCTTTGAGTTTAAATCATTTTTCAATGTTAGTGATGATTTAAAGTTGGACATTAACTCATATGACTTTAAAAAGGTCGATGAAAACATATCTGAATTTCAAAAAATCACTGGTCAAATTAAAGGGACTGTTCTAGTTAAAGGCAAATATGATTTAATATTGTCAGGCACTAGTTTTAGAATTAATAAATCTGGCAATGCCGGAATGACTGTTGGTGGAACTGGGGATGCATTAGCTGGAATATGTGCCAGTTTGCTTGCACAAGGCCTAAATTCATTTGACTCTGCTGCTTTAGGAGTTTTCATAAATGGTGTTTCAGGTGATAGGGCGTATGATGATAAAGGAAACGGCTTTTCAGCAACTGATTTGGTATCATACATTGGTAATGTGATTAAAGATGGATTATGTTAGGGGAATTTTTAAAGCAAGACCTAATCGCTTTATTGCTGAAGTAGAAATTGATGGTAATAAAGAGATAGCTCACGTACCAAATACTGGAAGATGTAAAGAGTTATTGGTTGAGGATGCAGTCGTTTGGCTTAAACCATCAGACAATCCAAATCGAAAAACTAAATTTTCACTGCATTTTGTTGAAAACAAGGGAGTGTTAGTATCACTTTACTCTCAACAAGCTAACAGTATTGTATATGATGCAATCATAAATGGTAAAATAAAAGAGCTTGAGGGTTATGATTACCATGTAAGAGAAAAAACAGCCGATAACTCCAGAATAGATATATACTTGTCCCGTGAAGATGAGGAATGTTATGTTGAAGTAAAGGGAGTTACATTAATCGTTGATGGTGAAGCAAGATTTCCTGATGCACCAACCGAACGCGGTGCAAAACATCTAAAAGAATTGATAAAACTTAAAAAAGAGGGAAATAGATGTTGCGTGTTTTTCTTAATACAGCATCCGATTGGAAAGTTCTTCAGACCCAACTGGGAAAATGATCCTAAATTTTCACAAACTTTAAATGATGCATACGATGCCGGTGTTGAAATACTAGTCTACAGATGCAATAATCAACTAGAAGGAATAGAATTAGTTCCTGAATCTTTAGATTTTGATTTGGGAGAAAACATCACCAATGGCATCGTTAATGACTAAACTGGCAATGTTGTCATAAGGTGTTTTGCTTTTGTTAATTATAGTTAATTACTAAACTTTTGGTATAAATGTTTCGAGCCATTTGTCATGAACTTTTGTTCCAGAAATCGATTCATTATATGTTTTTATAGTTAATTCTTGTAGAAATTCTTTTGATTTAAGGTAATAATGTTTTATTTCTTTTTTCATTTGTCTCCATATTTGTTCGATTGGATTTAGGTGAGGAGAGTATGGTGGAAGGTATATTAGTTCAATATTAAGATATAATGCTATTTTTTTTGATAAATACGGATTTGTGGACATTGTAATTATCTAGAATTAAACATATTCTTTGTTCGGTTTGCATTTTTGTTATTATGTCTTCTTTTTGTAATAGGTTTAATGTTATTTTTCTTCTTATTTCTCTTCTTTTTTTCACATTATTGAGGGATTCTCTATTGCAGTGTTTTTCCAATGATTCTAGTGATTGTGGATGTGGTATTGTCTTTATATTTTTTCTAATGTTTTTAAAATTTTTGCTGTAAAAATTTCATTATTTTTGTTATTTTTCATTAATAATTTGTTTATGTCTTTATCAGTTAGATTAACATCGGATATTATTTTGTTTAATATTTTTACTGTATTTTTCATTGTTAGTATTTGCTACTCTTAATTTTAAAAGTGCTATTGCAATTTCTGGTGCTGTTGATGAATTTGTGATTGTGATGGTTGAATTTCCATTTATTGTTAGTGATCCTGTGGCGTTGATTTTGAATTTGTATGGATTTACAGTTTGTGTGTGTTTTGTTCCTTGTTTATATAGTGATTTTTGAGTATAGGGTTCATTTTGGAATGATGCTTCATCAAATAAGATTATAATATCATTTGTTGTTACATTATATTCTTCTAAGTTTTTTTTAACTGTTCTTCAGCATCTTTTGGGGATTTTGAAAATTTAGGATATGCTTTGCTATAATTGTATCCTAATTTCTTTATAATTTTTCCTATTTGCTTTAAACTATAATTTACATTGAATTTTTCATTAACAAGTTTATGTACGTCTTTCATTGACATATTGGGTGTTTTTTCAATGAGTTTATCTAATTCAATTAGTTGATCATAAGTTAATTTTGATGGTCTTCCACCACCAAAAGATGGTTTTAAACCTTCTAATCCTATCAGATTCACATGTTTTAATCCATCTGTGAACTGTTTGATAGGATTTTCCCAATATATTTGCGGCATTAGTTATGGTATTTCCTTCACTAACTATTTTGACTGCAATTAGCCTTTGATAATACCTATGGTAAGCCACACAATTGCTGATTTCTTCATCCAAAGCGATTTTTGTCATTTTGTTAAAAACATTAATTTTAGATTTTCCAGACATATTTTATAATTTATCCGACATCTATAATAAAAGTTTGGTTAGTAACTATAAAACCAAATTTTCACCGTTGAAGTAATTTATTAATCCGGCGGCAGGATAAACAACAAGAGAAGTGCCGCCAATAATTAAAGTATCGGCTTGAGATATGAGGTCAACTGAAAAATTTAAAACAGCATTTTTTAAAGGTTCTCCATATAAAACAACATCAGGCTTAACAATACCTCCGCATTCACACCTTGGTATCCTTTCACTTTCTAAAACATGATCTAATCCATATTGTCTGTTGCAAATTTGACAGTAGTTCCTATGAACACTTCCATGAAGCTCTAAAACTTCCTCACTGCCTGCCTTTTGATGAAGTCCATCGATATTTTTAGTGATAACTGCTTTTAATTTGCCTGCCTTTTCCATCTCTGCTAATTTTAAATGAGCCGGATTGGGATGGGCATTCTTAAAAACAAGTGTGTCTTTATAATATTCGAAAAATTCCTCGGTATGGTCTAGATAGTAGCTATGGGAGATTATATTTTCCGAAAGGTCTCCATATTTTTCTAAACTTTTATAAATTCCGCTTTCAGACCTAAAATCAGGTATTCCACTTTCTGTTGAAACACTGGTGCCTCTAAAAAACACAATATTGTCTGAATTATTGATAATTTCTTGTAATTGGTTAATTTTAGACATGTTTTTATTTATATTGTTAATAAATAATTAATTTTTCATCAGTTGATGAATAAACATTTAAGTATTATATTTTATAGAATGATTATTAACAACTTGTTGGTAATGATTGGGAATTTTATGGATAGTAATAATTCAACTCTAGAATGGATGCTTCATTGGTCACTGCCGAAGTACAGTCCCCGAAATAGTCAGGTCAGACTCATCAATGAAATTAACGTTGCAATAAAAAAAGGATTTAAAAATATCATTCTCGAAGCGGGAACAGGCATTGGTAAATCTGCAATAGCTACAACCTTAGCCAATATGTATGATGATTCATATATTTTAACAATGACTAAACAACTTCAAGAACAATATTTGGATGATTTTGAAGAGATATTGGTCGAAATTAAAGGTCGTGGAAATTATAAATGTAATTATAAAGGTAGCTGTGACTTTTGTATTAAGGCGGAATACAATTTAAGAAGATGCTGTGATTGTGAGTTTAGAATAGCATTTAAAGAGGCCCAGAAAGCTAAAAATGTCATTACTAATTATGATTTTTTATATTATGGGGGTGTTGTAAATCCTATTTTGGATTCTCGTGAATTGCTAATTTTAGACGAAGCACATAATTTGGAACGTAAAATGTTAATGCTGTCTTCATCTGAGCTAAACCGTGAATATATATCCACAAAATTTGGTATTGATATTTTTGAACCAGTAATGCATTTTACAAAATCAATCTATGATTTAAAAAGAAATCCAGAGTATTGGATTGGAATTTGCAATGATTTAATAAGGGAATGCAAAAAGAGAATTAAAAAAATTGAGGGAGATGCTAACAAGTCTGTTCAAGTTTCATTAGATGAGTTTGAAAGCAATCCTTCAAAGTATTCTGATTTTGATTATGTTGAAAAGCAAAATCTGGAACAAGACCTTAAAACATTTGTTGAAATTAGTTTGGGACTATCTAGTAAGGATCTAATTATTGATTTGCCTGATAAAGATATTATATTGGATAATAAAATGGATATTTCAGCTGAATTCAAACCATTTTCTGTTGTAGATGACACTCAAAACCTATTAAGCTTAGGCAACATCCGTATATTTTTAACAGGTACATTGGGAAGCAAAGACAAGTTCTGTAAGTGGAATAATATTGATCCTGATGAAACTCATTATATTTATGAAAAAAGTCCATTTGATGTGGCAAAAAGACCAATTTATATAGATTTCGTTGGAAGAATGAGTGGTAATGGACGTAGGGGTCCTAAATGGAAGAATAAACGAGCTATTGATAAAGTCAAGGAATTGCTTGATAAACATGAAAACGAAAAAGGTGTTATTCACACTTCAAGTAATGAACAGGCATTTTGGATTATAAATCAATTAAAAGATTATCCGTTAGTTTTTGTTGGGGGTGAAAACAGAAACGCTGTATTAAAGAAATTTAGTTTATCTAAAGGCAATAGTGTTTTGATTGGAGCTTCCATTAAAGATGGTGTTGATTTTAAAGGTGATTTGTGCAGATTCCAGATAATATATAAAATTCCTTATCCTCAATTAAATGAACAAGTAAAGTATAGAAGAGAAATTGATCCTAAATGGTTTTACTATCAAACCGTAATGGCTTTAATGCAAGCTTATGGTCGTGGAATACGTGATGAGGATGATTGGTGTGTAATGTATATAATTGATTCTAGTTTTAAAGAGTTATTTGAATATAATCGTGGCTTTTTCAATGAATATTTCACAGAAGCCGTACAAAAAGAAGTAAAGGGATAGCTTGAAAGCTATCTGTTTAATTTTTGATAATTTACAGCTTGAAGGCCGTGGTATTTAATCATGCCTTCGACTTCTCTTTGGTCAGTTTCTTTGTCTTCAAAGGTAATTTGTTCAATGCTGTGTAAGCTGAAAGGAGATTTTCTAACGATTGGTTGGATTGAACCTTTAAACAATTTCATTACAACTTCTCCACTTACTCTTTCTTGCATTTTATCAATTGCTTGGTCTAAATCTTCTCTTAAAGGTTCTTGCCAGAGAGCTCTGTATACTAAACCAGCATAAAGTGTTGACATGTATTCTGCAAATCTTAATTCGTCAGTAGTTAAAACTAATTCTTCTAATGCTTGGTGTGCTGCGATTAATAATTTTGCACCGGGGGTTTCGTATATTTCCCTGCTTTTAAGACCAATCATTCTGTTTTCAATTGTATCTACTCTACCGATACCGTTTTCACCGGCAATTTCATTTGCTTTTCTGATAATGTCTATTAATGGCATCATTTCACCATTTATAGCAACAGGTATGCCTTCTTCGAATTCAATAGATACTTTTTCGGGTTCTGCTTTGGCATCTTCCCAGGATGCAGTCCATTCATAAATATCTTCTGGAGGTTCGTTTGCAGGATCTTCTAATACATCTCCTTCAATAGCTCTTCCCCAGAGGTTTTCATCAATACTGTAAATTTTATCGTAACTTAGTTCAATACCTTTAGATTCAGCATATTCTTTTTCTTCCGTTCTGGTTAAATTCATTTCTCTGATTGGTGCAATAATATCTAAGTTAGACATTGCAAGAATAACTGCTTCAAATCTAAATTGATCGTTTCCTTTTCCAGTACATCCATGTGCAATTGCAGTTGCTCCTTCTTTTTCAGCTACTTCTATGATTTTTTGAGCAATCAGTGGTCTTGCAAGAGCAGTACTTAATGGATATCCTTCATATTCTGCATTTGCTTTAATTCCGCGTGAGATGTATTCGTTTGCAAATTCTTCTTTAGCATCGATATTGTAGTGTTTTAATCCACCAATTTTTGATGCCATAGTTTTTGCTTTTTCCATTTCTTCTTCACCTTGCCCTACATCTACACAAGCAGTAATAACTTCTACATCATATTCTTCTTCTAATAATTTAACACACACGGAGGTGTCTAACCCACCACTGAATGCTAAAACTACTTTATCAGTCATTTAATCACCATATAATAAAAATAAGTTTTATATAACATAATATATTTTTAATAGTATTTATAATTTTTAAAAAAAGTTGACAGAAGAGAACTCTTAATTGAGGGTTATAATTGAGGTTGAAAAGTTATATGGGCTTTGAAAAATCAAAACCTCAATTAAGAGTCTCGAGTTTAAAGTATCGAAATACTTTTCATCTCTTGTTTATACATTATTCTTCATTATATATAAAAGTTTAGGTTTACCTAAATTTTTAATAATAAGTCATTCTTTTCGCAAAAATTAATCAATCTCTCATAAGTTGGATCAACTTTTAAAGTATTTTTGTTGCCAATTATGATTAATTTTCTTTTTGCACGGGTAATTGCAACATTTAATCTTCTCAAATCTCTCAAAAAACCAATATTTCCATTTTCATTACTTCTAACTGTGGAGATGATAATGATTTCTTTTTCTCTTCCCTGAAAACTATCTACCGTTTTAACCTCAACGGGGGTCATATCTTGGATAATTTTTACTTGGTCGGCATAAGGGCTAATGATTCCAATGTCTTCCTGATTTACACCTATTGTCAAATAATCTTGAGCAATTTTTGAGCTAATTTCTGCTTCGAAGTTATTGATAATGGATTTTGAATCTTTTAGATGGGTTTCCCCTTCTAAATCAACATCAGAGGTATCAATAAAAAGCAATGCTTCTTCATTTTGATCAGATTTGACAATGTCATTAATATTTATCTCATCAACACTTGAATCGCTCTTGAGGCTCTTGTTGTAGAATTCCTCATTTGGAAACTTCATAAGCAAACTATTCATGCGGTATTGGATAT
Source organism: Methanobrevibacter sp. V74 (assembly GCF_963082495.1). NCBI lineage: Archaea > Methanobacteriati > Methanobacteriota > Methanobacteria > Methanobacteriales > Methanobacteriaceae > Methanobrevibacter > Methanobrevibacter sp. V74. Next base: position 309,500 of record NZ_CAUJAN010000003.1, on the reverse strand, counting down.
TTAATAACTGGGATTTAAAAGGATACATCATTATTAACTCTTCAAATAAAGTTTTTGAGAGTGCTCCTGCTCTATCGCTAATGATTGTTGGAGGCAGCTGTTTGTGGTCTCCTGCAAGGATAAATCTATGGGCTTTAGCTATCGGGATTAAAACACTTGGAATCGTAGCTTGGGATGCTTCATCAATAATTGCAACGTCAAATTTAACTCTTTCAATTGACTCAAGAGCTGCTGATGAGTTAGTGGCAAGTATAACATCACTTGTTTCAATGATGTCTTTAATCATTTTATTTTCAATTCTCTTTATCTCGTCATGGGCTTCGTCGATTTCTTGGTTAATTTCAATCCATTTGGCCATGGATTTCATCTTTCCAGAGCTAATTCCACGACCGCATTTTCCTTTTGATGCCATATGGAGAATATCATAATCTCCATATCCTCTACGATACTGCGGTGTTGGTTTGGTGTGGACTTTACGTTTTTCAATCAAATTATTGATTTTTTTATTAATTTTTTTAATTTTTTTATTTAGCTCATGATTTTCAACTTTATATGCTAAAGTTTGTGTAATATTGTGTTTTGAAACTCTTTGAGGATGACCAAGCCTTGTAAGATTTAGTTTTTTATTTTCCATCAATCTCTCTAAAATGTTATCAACAGCAGCATTACTTTCAGCAGTTGCTAAAACCTTATGGTTTTGACGTGTTTCTTGGGATATTAGCTCAACTAATGTTCTGGTTTTGCCCGTTCCAAAAGGACCATGAATCAAAAAAAAATTTTCACAGGATAATGCATCTTCAATAGCCGACTTTTGAGAGGAGTTGAGATTTTCATCAATGTATGAAATGTATGGGGCAGGTCTGTTTTTCCTTGGATTTCTATCTTTTAAGATGTATTCAAGAGCATTTTTACCTTTCAGACTTAAATGTTTCAAATTATCTTCCATTCTTCTAAATGTAATGTCATTAGCATATAAATCAAGCCTAACTTTCTTTTTAATTGCCCATCTTGGAACACGTTTGTCAAAAGCAACTTTGACGAATCTGGTGCCTTTTTCAGTAACTGTGCCGGTTAAATCACTTCGCAATGGATCTTCACTGCTTACTAAGACCATATCTCCAACTGATATTTCAGTGTCAATAGCCTCTGGCCTTCCAAACTGGACAATCTCTAAGCCTAACTCATTACCTAAACTTTTTCCTTTAACTTTATTAATGGCTCTTCCAAGTTCTTCTCTTTTTTTACCTGACATGGTACTTATTTCATATGTCATTAAGTCAATTTCAGCATCTCTTTCATAATTTATGAGTCTTATTAAGTTTTTAATATATTTCTTCAATTTAATCCCTTAATATTAAATAAGAGTTTCACAGTATAATTAATATATGCATTTTAGAAAAATTGAGCAATTTGGTAATTTGGAAATGAAGTATATTTCTGATTTTTCAGGAGGATATATTTCAAGAAATAATCATCTTTTGAAAAATTTAGAATTAAACAAATTAACTCATTTTGTTCTTGAAAAATGTGTTTATGGAACTCCTATGTTTAAATTGGGAAACAAGGGAACCAAAGTATTGATTTTATCCGGAATTCATGGAAATGAACTGCCGTCACAAATAGCTAATATGCGATTATTAAATAAACTGGTTTATAAAGATTTAAATTGTACAATATATTTCATACCATTCGCATCACCAAAATCAAGCATGAATAATGAGAGAACATTTAATGGAATGGATTTAAATCGTTCTACTCACATTAAAAACTCATTAAGTAATTTGATTCTTCAAAATGTTGAAAATTTGGGGATTAACTTTGTTGGGGACTTTCATTCAACTGCCTATAATGCAAATCCGGGTATGGAATCAATCTTTTCATCAAAATCTCCATCTCCTGAAAGCTATTTGATAGCAAATTATATTTCACAAAATATCGGTTCTGAAATAATTTCATTTGATTATGCTGGTTCATCATATAATGGTGCAGTTGAAGATGTCTGTAATTTAAAAGAAATTCCAGCTATTACTGGTGAGGTATTATCTCCATTTGCCAGTGTTGGAGAGGGTTCTGTTGATAGGTCATTTGCTCAAATGGAATGTTTTTTAAGTTATTTTGGTGTTTGATCTTGTTTGGTTATTGATAAATTCATGATATTTTTCAATTTAAACTTAAGAGAACTCCTCAAATGCTCTCTCATTAATTGTTTATAATATATAAATCATATTTTTATATTGGTGATTTAATTGTCTTCATATAAGGGACACTCAGTATTTGCATTATTACTAGCTTTGATGTTTTTTCACAATCCTCTATCAATTGCTTTAGCTTTAATCGGTGCAAATGTTCCTGATTTTGACCATAAATTCAAAAAGGATAATGTGTATAAGATAATTATTTTGGGATTGGTCGTGTTTATTTCACTTTATATCCTTAAATTGCCTTATTATATTGGATTAATCATTGTATTTTTAGGTGCGGTTTTCTATTTTTCTGAACATAGAAGTTTTACACACTCTATTTTTGGGGTTTTAACTTTAACTTCAGCTGTTAGCTTAATTTTAATTTGGGCTTATGAATTAGTAAGTGCTGTAACTATTTTAAATAATCATTATCTTTTAATGGCTATTTTAATAGTTCTTTTAAGTTTTTTATTCCTAAATAAGAAGTTATTGATGATTTTCATTCCATTATTTTTTATTAGTTTGTTTATCCTGCCTACAATTGAAATTTCTTATATTGAAATAGTTTTAAGCATATTTTTAGGAGTATTTTCACATATGGTTCTTGATTCATTCACTCCTGCTGGAATTAAGATATTTGCACCTTTATCTTCAAAAAAAGCTTATAGAAATTTTGGATTGAGCATGGTATTCTTATTGGCTGTAATTTCCATAATTTACCATATTCCTGTTTTATTTGTACTGTTCAGAAGTTATATTGGTTAATATCTGCAACTAAAGAATAGTCCTGAATTTTTAACCCATAAACAGAATTTTGAAACAATATAAAGTATCGGTAGTTCTATTAATGGTCCAATTACAAGGGCTATTGAGATTAACTCATGGCCGGGAAAGGAATTAATGGCTATTGCAAGAGCTAGTGGTGAATTGCGGGCCAATGTTGTCATTGTCAGGCTGGCATACTCGGAATATGTAAAATTAATCTTTTCAGATACTAATAAATCTATTATGGCATTTGCTGTGAAAAATAGGATTAATGGAATAAATATGCTAACGACAGAGTCTAAATTGCTAAACAACAAATCTCCCTGACTTGCAAATATGCAAAACACCGCAAGTGATAAGAAGCAAATCTGTAAAGATGAAAACGAATCAACCGCCTTTTCTTTTAAATCGGCATTTAAGATAAATTTAACAAGTTGGGCTGCAACTAATGGAATTACAATAACAATTAAAAGTGAGTATGCGAGTTGGGCATAACCCATTGTATTTCCACTTGAGAAGAAAATAACTAAATAGATTGGCAGCAATATAATTTGCAAGACCAAATTCATAGGCAGTATTGATAAACTTAGTGTTAAGTTTCCTTTCGCCATTTTTGTAAATACTAGATACCAATCAGTACATGGAGTTAATATTAGCATGAAAAACCCAATCAAGATATCAACATTTCCTTTTAAAAATAGGGAACCTAGAAAGTATCCAAAAAGGGGTGTCCATATGAAATTAATTATTAAGCTTGTTGATGTGAACTTAAAATTTTTAAAGCTGTCTTTTAGCTCAACTATTGGCACTTCGAGAAATACTCCGAAAAGCATTAAGCATAAGAATATATTTATCAGTTGTTCTGTGTTTTGGGATGTAATTTCTATGTTTGAAAATATCAATCCAGCTATTACTGCTGAAAATATGATTATTGGTTCAAGTTTTTCTACTAAATCCATATTCTTCACCTATTTTGGCATAACTAAATTTGTATATTGGCATATTTAATGTTTTATAATTTATTAAAAAATAGTTATTTTTCAATTAATCTGTTAATTTATGAGTATTTGATTATTTTTTGGGATGCTTTTCTTTAGAAATATTTTTTAACAGGGCTAGTTTATTTTTATATATTTTTGAGGATGTGACACGAAGTCACAATTTTTTCTAATTTTAATTGACTAATTTTCCTTTAATTTTATATACTATGAAGTACAATCTTTTATTATAGATATTAATATTTATGGTTGTTTTATTCATGGTTTTAAAAGATGATAATATAAATCAGACTATGTTGGTCCCTATGGACTTGCGAAATTTGATTCCTGAAGATCATCCTTGCTATTTTATTAAAAATGTGGTTGATTTAATTGATTGTTCGAAAGCAAACCAGGAATTTCGTGGAAAGCCTGGTGAATTTGCTTATCCTCGAGAATTATTGCTCAGGCTCATTTTAATGAGCGTATTTGATGGAGGATTGTCTTCAAGAGAAATAGAAAGAAAAACAAGAACTGACATTGCATATATGTATCTTGCAGCAATGGAAAAACCATCCTATCGGACAATTGCGCGATTTAAAGTCGATTATGCTGATTTAATCGACGAAGCATTCAAAACAACCATCAAAATTGCAAAGGAAAATGATTTAATAAAAATCCATCATTTGAGCTTGGATGGAACTAAAATCAAAGCAAAAACATCAATTAATAAATTAACTGATGAAAACCAAATTAAAATCATGAAAGAACACCTTGAAAAAAGTATTGAACTTGATCAGCAAGAAGATGATGAACTCGGAGATGAATCTGGAAATTCAGTTCCAGAATCATTAACAGACAAAGAAAAATTCAAAGAAACAGTAAAAGAAATTCAAGAATCTTCTAAAAATAATAAAAACAAAGATAAATTGCGTTCTTCAAGTTTAAATCTTTTAAAACAAGCAGAAAAAAAATCCAGAAAAAGTTTTAAAAAAACTCAATGAACTCGAAGAAAAAGTAAAAGAATCACCAAAAGATGTAATCAGCATTAACGACCCTGATGCTCGCTTGATGATGAATAAAAAAGGCAAATGGGAATGGGATTACAATGCACAAATCATTGTGGATGAATACAAAGGAATAATCCTATCTTCATACATTACACAAAATCCAACAGACCATTTCGAGCTTATTCCATCAATAGAACAATTAGAAAACAATTTAACTGGAATCTATGATGAATTGCCTTCCAATTTCCAATTCAGTGCTGATAATGGATATTCAACTGATGAAAACACAACCTATCTTGAAGAAAAAGGCTTAGAAGGATACATATCCACCAGAAAACTCTCAAGAAAAGAAAAGAAATATAATCTATGGGAAAAACCATTCCAAAAAGACAATTTCTGCTACGATGCAGAAATTGAAACCTACATCTGTCCTTTGGGAGAAATTTTATATCGAAGACGAACATATGAATACAAAAACAAACAAAAAAATAACTTATTGGACTAATAAATGTAAAAACTGTGTTATGAAAGAAATCTGCTGCAAGAAAAAGAATTACAGAACAATTCAAGACTATGGCAACCCTTCCAAGATTAGAATGCAACGGAAAATGGAAACAGAATGGGCACAAAAAATCTACAAAAAACGATCAAAAACAGCAGAACTACCATTTGCACACATAAAACAAACATGAAACTCCATGAATTCACAACAACCGGAATAAAAAACACAAATACAGAATTCAAATTATATACAATCGGACACAACCTAAAAAGAATATACAACGAAATAAACACTAAAAACAACTAAAAATAAGAAAAAATATAAAAAATCTAAAAACACAAAATTCAATTAAAAATTTTGCGTCACATCCTCAAAAAAAAAAAAAAATGCCAAAATAAAAATTCTCAAAAAAAATCAAAAATAAGAGTTTTAAAAAGAGTATGAGTAAAACAAAGAATAATTGAATATTAAAATAAGAAAAATTATTAAATTAAAGATTTATTGACAAATCCCATACTAAAATAATGAAAACACAATTCTAATATCAAAAAAATAATGTCGATGTGAAATTTCAAGTGAAAAAATATAGAATCTCAACAAAGTCATTAACTACTATTTCCTAAAAAAATATCATCGAAGTGCAATTTCAAGTGTAAAAAAGCACTCCGAATTCCAAATATTCAATCCAAAATTTCAAAATCAAATTATTGGACAGTCTCAAAAGGTAATCTTTTTTTTTAATATTTGCGTTTGATTAATGGGATTATTGCTAATACTATTAATAGTGCTAATATTGGATTACCTGTAGTTTTTTCAACATTATGTTCTTTTACAATAGGATCTTTAGGATTTTTAGGATCTTTAGGATTTTTAGGAGTTTTATTATTACTTTCATTTTTGTGTTTTTTTACAACTTGTGTAGTGTTGTTAACAGTTTTGTTTCCTGTTTCGTTACTGCCTGCCATTATAATATTGGTGAAGTTTCCAGTTTTTGTTGTTTTAAAGAAGATTGTGAAATTTGCGGATTCACCTACATTTAAAATTTTGTTGTAAATAAATTTGTTTCCTATTTTTGTCCATTTTGATCCTTTAAAGGAATCATATTTAAGTCCTTTGTAATTTTTTTCGATTATGAATATTTTGGTTAGTTTGTAGTCTCCGGTGTTGCGTACAACGATTGTAAAACTACATTTTTGTCCTACAGTTACGATTTGGGTGTTGGATAATTTAATAACACTTAGTTTAGGAGTGAATACTTTGGTTGTGTTGTTTGTAGTGCTGTTTGGTGTTTCGTTGGAACCTACGACTACTATGTTTGTGAAGTTACCTGTTTTTATTGTTTTAAATTTAACAATGAAACTGGCTGATTCTCCTATGTCTAAGATTTTGTTGTAAATAAATTTGTTTCCTGATTTTGTCCAATCAGCTCCAATAAAGGAATCATATTTGAGGCCATCATATTTAGTCTCATAAACAAAAACACCGTTTAGTTTACAGTCTCCTGTGTTGGTGACTTTGATTGTGAAGCCTACATAATCGCCAGCAAAAACAATGGGATTATTGGTTAATTTAATTACTTTAATATTAGGTTTATAAACTGTTGTGTTGTTTGTACTGTTGGATAATGTGATATTGTCAAATCCAGAGCTAACGTTGTTTATTAAAGTTCCATTTTGCACAGCTTTGAATAATAGGATTATAGATACGCTTTGACCAGCTTTTAATGGGTTGTTTAAAATCCATTTTTTATGTGTTGCATCATAAGTCCAATTGCCCACAACATTTTTCCAACCATAATAGACAAGACCATTACTATAATCATTATCTTGTATAAAAGCATTGTTAATACTTTCATTGCCTGTATTTTTTAGTGTTATTTTAAATTCGACAATTTGGTTGATTAATACACTTTGGTTTAATGTTTCTTTTGTAAGGTTTTCTGTGATATTAAGGGATCTGAATTTAAATAATACTAAATTTTGCCATAATGATGGTGTGATTAATGATGAGAAATCATAAAAGATTATTGATCTGTTATCTAAAAGTTTAGAAGCATTTTTATTAGGAACTCTCATTCCAGACTCATATAATGCTAAAACTTTTTTAACAATTGTGTTGTTGGAATTTCTAAAATTACCATCAGTAAATTCCCAAACAGCATTATTTAAACCAGTGCCATTTAAGTCTTGTTCTTTGTTTACAAAAGTATAAATCAATATTTTAAGATATTCACTAACATCTTCACCACTAAGACTATTTCTTAATAATCTAAGACCATCATCACGAATACCATTTAAAGCCTCACCTAAAAATCTTTCAGTACATAATCCATAAAAACCATTAATTACAGTGAAATAATTGTAGTCATAATTGTTAATAACTTCTAATTTTTTATTTAAGAATTTTTTTACAACATCACTAGAATCAATATTACAATTTTCTAATGTTACATTATTAATTGCATATATTGATTTGCCTTCTTCTTTAGCAGAGTTATCTTCAAATGTAGAATCAATAATAGTTGAATTAATTACATAAATAGCTCCTCCAAAGATAGCAGAGTTATTTTTAAATGTTGAATTTATTATCATTACATTAGCAACACTTATTGCTCCACCATAAATCTTAGCAAAATTATTTTTAAAAACAGAATTAGAAATAGTATTATTTTTTAAATCCATATCTGTGTCATCAATTGCTCCACCACAATATTTAGTGGCAGAATTATTAATAAACTGACAATTATCCACCAATGTATTATTAGAAGCTAAACAAATAGCTCCAGCATTATAAGCAGTATTATTAGTAAAATTACTATTTAAAATAGAATTTTTGATATTATTAGCATTACTCGGACAATAAACAGCTCCACCAGAACCATTTGCATTATTATTTTTAAAAGAGGAATTTATAATATTACCTTCCTTACAATGGAAGAATACAGCTCCACCAGAACCATTTGCATTATTATTTTTAAAAGAGGAATTTATAATATTACCTTCATCACTTTGGAAAGATATGGCTCCTCCCCAATGAATTGCATAATTATCATTAAAAGAAGAATTTACAATAGTAACAGTTTCATCATTAACAAAAATAGCTCCACCATATTCTGCATTATTATAAATAAATATAGAATCTTCTAAAATTCCATTTGAATCAAAATAAATAGCACCACCCCTATGGGCATTATTTTTTTTAAATGTGGAATTTTTAATTCTAAAATTATTATTAGCTGTATAAATAGCTCCACCATGATCTGCAGTATTATTAATAAAGACGCAATTAGAAATTATTCCACGATCCCAGCCTAAATATATTGCACCACCATAAGCATCATCAGCTTTATTGTTTTTAAAGTAACAATTTTTTATTTCTATATCATCTGATAATGAGTAGATAGCAGCTCCACTTTCATCAGAATACCCATTAATAAAAGTTATATTATCTAAAACAACATGAGAAAGACCAAAACCCTTTATTTTTAAAATAGCTGATTGATTATTTCCATTTAATGTAAAATTATTACCAAGTATAGTTAATTTCTTATTAATTGTTATTGGATTAGAGTCTGTTAAATTATTATAAACATAATCTTTATCCAAAGTTATAGTAGATCCAGCTGATGCATTATTGATAATTGTTTGTAAATCAGTGAAAGAACCTGGAGTTCCTCTATCACCAACTATATCATTTAAATCATTAGAATATGAAAGAACATCCGAATCATTTAATGCTACTCCTTGAACTGCATCAGTTGAATCATCAACTGCAGAAATAGCCGATATAGACATTAATAAAATAATAAATAAAAATAACAATTTACCCATATTTTTACATAACATATTCTTTTTCACCTCACTCATTTTTTTTATATGTAGTTAAAAAATTACTACAATTAATATTAATTAAAGTAATATACTTTTTAACTATATTATAATATCAATAACACATATATTTAAAAGTTTTGAATTCCTGACATTCCTAGAAACTTAAGAATTTTTAGCTGAAAATTTTTATTATATCTTTTCATATTATAATAGTGTTATTAATTAGTTCTTAG